>NZ_JBFTZN010000310.1:0-8759 GCF_056406775.1 Allobosea sp. P1_A7 | reverse complement strand
GCGTCATAGAGCGCGATATTCGCCTGCGATTGCGCCTCACCGAAAAAGCGCAGGAACTGCTCATGGCCTGCCAGGCCGTCGAGTGCGGCGAGCTTGAGCTTGCCGAGCGCGATATGGGCGCCATTCAGATCGACAGCGCTGATCTTCGCCGGGTTGGCTGTGAGATAGGACAGGATATTGCAGGAGCCGGACGCGATTGCCACGACATGATCATCGGGGCGCAGGTCCAGCGCCTCCATGTCGACGACCGGATCTTCCCAGATCTGCGGATAGACGAGCCCGGAAAAGGCCAGGGTGAACAGGCGCTCCAACATCCCCGCCCGCGACAGCGGATTGCTGCGATGCACCGCCGTGGTCAGGCCAATTGTGGTTTCCCGCCGAACCGTACGCGCCGTCTGCATTCTTCGTTCCTCGCGCGGTCCGTTGCGATGGCGAGCCGACTAGAGGAGTCGCGTGACGGTTGGGTGACGCACTTTGCGGATCAGCTATCCGTGAGGACGGGCTGACGTGGAGCGCAATCATCCCCATATTCCGCCCGAAACCTTTGAACGGGAGAATGACGATGGGACTGTCCGGACTGTTCGGCGGCAAGGCCAGGGAAGCCGGTGAGTTCGAATTCCAGCTGACCGACGAGGAGTGGCGCCGCCGCCTGACCCCGGAGCAGTACCACGTGCTGCGCGGGCATGGCACCGAGCGCGCCGGCTCCTGCGCCTTGAATTTCGAGAAGCGCGCCGGGCGCTTCACCTGCGCCGGTTGCGGCAACCCGTTGTTCCAGTCCGGCAAGAAAYTCGAGAGCGGCACAGGCTGGCCGAGCTTCGACCAGCCACTGGAGGGTGCGGTCGGTATCAGCGAGGACAATAGCTACATGATGCAGCGCACCGAGGTGCATTGCGCCCGCTGCGGCGGCCATCTCGGCCATGTCTTCCCTGACGGCCCGCCACCGACCGGACTGCGCTACTGCATCAATGGCGTCGCGATGGATTTCGCTCCGGCCGAGGCCTGAGCCAGTCGGCCGGCCGCACTCCCCTTCGGGAGGGCGGCCGCGCAAACGCGTGAGTGCTATTCCACCGCCGGGACTGCCCGATGCGCCAGCGCGGCAGCATCCACGGACGCCGGCAAATCGCCGAAATGGCCCGACCAGCGCCCCTCGAGCCGCGTCGCCATGAAGGCGTCTGCGACCACGTGAGGTGCGTGGCGCAGCAGCAGCGAGGCCTGCAGCGCCAGCGCCAGCCGCTCGACCAGCCGCCGCGCCTGTCCTTCGCTTCGCACCAGAGCGGGTATCTCCGACTCCAGCGCGCTCAAATGCGCATCGAAGCGTTTGTTGGCGCCGGCCGCGCGTCGCATCTCCTCGATCAGCGCCACGAGAGAGCCCGGCTCTCGCTCGAGCGAGCGCAGCACATCGAGACAAATGACGTTGCCCGAGCCCTCCCAGACGCTGTTGAGCGGCGCCTCCCGATAGAGCCGGGCCATCGGGTTTTCCTCGATGAAGCCGTTGCCACCATGGCATTCCAGTGCCTCGACCACCACCGCCGGTGCGCGCTTCGAGACCCAGTATTTCGCAATCGGCGCGCCGATCCGCGCCAGCAACCGGTCGCTCTCGCTCGTTTCCTGACGGTCGAGCGCCGCAAACAGCCGAAAGGCGAGCCAGGCTGCAGCCTCGGCCTCGATCGCAAGATCGGCCAGCACGTTCTGCATGATCGGCTGATCGATCAGCCCACGCTGGAAGGCGCGCCGATGAGCCGCRTGATGCGCCGCCAGCGAAACGGCGAGCCGCATCTGACCGGCCGACGCCGCCGCAATGTCCAGCCGGGAGCCCTGGTTCATGGCCAGGCCGGTGCGCAGGCCCCGGCCTGGCTCGCCGATCATCTGGCCGATCGCACCGCGGAATTCGACCTCGGACGAGGCATTCGAGCGATTGCCGCATTTGTCCTTGAGCCTCTGGATCGCCACGCCGTTGCGCGAGCCGTCCGGCAGCCAGCCCGGCACGACGAAGCAGGAAATGCCCTCGGCGGTTCGGGCCAAGGTCAGGAACAGGTCGGAATGCGGCACCGAGAAGAACCACTTGTGCCCGGTCAGGGACCATGTCCCGTCGCCATTGTCCTCGGCGATGGTCTGGGTCTGGCGCAGGTCAGAGCCTCCCTGCTTCTCGGTCATTGCCGTGCCGACGGTCACCCCTGTCTTGGCGGAGGCGGTTATCTGGCGGCGGTCATAGCGGTTGGAGTTGACCAGGGCGCCCCACTTGCTCCAGAGGTCGGGCTCCTGCCTCAGGACCGGGATCGCGGCATAGGTCATGCTGATCGGGCAGCAGATGCCGCTTTCGCCCTGGCTCCAGAGATAGGAGAGCGCAGCACGCGCGACCTGTGCGCCCGGGCCCGGCCTGTTCCATGCGAGCGAATGGGTCTCCTGTCCGATCGCGAGCCCCATCAATTCGTGCCAGGCCGGATGGAACTCGATCTGGTCGATGCGGTTGCCGAACCGATCATGGGTCCTGAGTTCGGGCGTGAACCTGTTCGCCAGTCGCGCCAGGTCCTGCACCTGCGCCGAGCCGACAACCCGCCCTGCCGCGTGCAGGCGCTCCGAGGCCCAGCCTGCATCGAAGGCTGTGGTCGCCGYCTGCAACACGGGATCAGCCGCGAAGGCGTCGTAATCGCACAGTATGGGAACCTGGTTCGTCACTTCATGGGTGGAATGGCGGGAGGCGATATCCACATTCATCGCGGCGCGTCCTGACGATCGGGCGAGCATTCAACGCCCAACAGCCTTATCCAGCAATCTGCGGCGCAACAGCCTATATTGCCTCTGGAACGAATCACGATCAAAGCGACCTGAAGCCTTGTCCGATCACACCACGTCCGCCCCTCTGCCCCGCCCCGGCGGCCTCGCCGCCCGCGCCGCCGCACAGCCGGCGGCAGGCTATCTGGCAGGCCTCAACCCGGAGCAGCGGCAAGCGGTCGAGGCCACGGATGGCCCTGTTCTGGTCCTGGCAGGCGCCGGCACCGGCAAGACCCGTGTGCTGACCACGCGCATCGCCCATCTGATCGCCACAAACCGCGCCTACCCGTCCCAGATCCTCTCGGTGACCTTCACCAACAAGGCAGCGCGCGAGATGAAGGAGCGCATCGCAAGCCTCGTCGGCCCCGTGGCCGAAGGCATGCCGTGGCTCGGCACCTTCCACTCGATCTCGGCCAAGATCCTGCGCCGCCATGCCGAACTCCTCGATCTGCGCTCGGACTTCACCATTCTCGATACCGACGACCAGATCCGCCTGATGAAGCAGGTCATCACGGCCGCCGGGATCGACGAGAAGCGCTGGCCCGGCCGCATGCTGGCGGGCTTTATCGACAGCTGGAAGAACCGCGGGCTCGCCCCCAAGGACGTGCCGCCGGGCGAAGCCGGCGTCTTCGCCGGAGGCAAGGGCGGCGCCCTTTATGCCGCTTATCAGGAGCGGCTGAAGACGCTGAACGCAGTCGATTTCGGCGATCTGCTGCTGCACTGCCTGACGCTGTTCCGGGAGCATGCCGATGTGCTCGCGACCTATCATGAGCGCTTCCGCTACATCCTGGTCGACGAATATCAGGACACCAACACCGCCCAGTATCTCTGGCTGCGCCTGCTGGCGCAGGGCCGGCGCAACATCGCCTGTGTCGGCGACGACGACCAGTCGATCTATGGCTGGCGCGGCGCCGAGGTCGACAACATCCTGCGCTTCGAGCATGATTTTCCCGGCGCGGTCGTGGTCAGGCTGGAACGGAACTACCGCTCGACCGGGCATATCCTCGCCACCGCCTCAAAACTGATTGCCCGCAACGAAGGCCGGCTCGGCAAGACATTGCGCACCGAGGACGAAGCCGGGGAGAAGGTCACGATCACCGGCGCCTGGGACAGCCAGGAGGAAGCCCGCCTGATCAGCGACGAGATCGAGGCGATGCAGAGCAAGGGCGAAAACCTTGCCGAGGTCGCCATCCTTGTCCGTATCTCCGCCCAGATGCGCGAGATCGAGGAGCGCTTCGTCCATGTCGGCGTGCCCTATCGCGTCATCGGCGGTCCACGCTTCTATGAGCGGGCCGAAATCCGCGACGCCATGGCCTATCTGCGCTGCGTGGTGAGCCAGACCGACGATCTCGCCTTCGAGCGCATCGTCAATGTGCCGAAGCGCGGGCTCGGCGACGCGACGGTCCAGCTTCTCCACAACCACGCCCGGGCAACCGGCCTGTCGCTGCTGCAATCGGCCCGTGCCGTGGTCGAGACCGAGGAACTGAAGCCGAAGGCCCGCACCGCGCTGCGCGAACTGGTCGAGGCCTTTGCCCGCTGGTCGACCAAGGCCGAACACATGAAGCAGGGCGAGCTTGCCGAGCAGGTGCTGGAGGAATCCGGCTATACCGAGATGTGGCAGAAGGATCGCTCCGCCGATGCCGCCGGCCGCCTCGAGAACCTCAAGGAACTGGTGCGCTCTCTGGACGAGTTCCCAGACCTGCCGGCCTTCCTTGAGCACGTCTCGCTGGTGATGGATGCCGATGGTGGCGAGGCCGGGGCGCGCGTCAGCATCATGACACTGCACGCGGCCAAGGGGCTCGAATTCGATACTGTCTTCCTGCCCGGCTGGGAGGAAGGCCTGTTCCCGAACCAGCGCGCGCTCGACGAAAGCGGCCGCGCCGGGCTGGAAGAAGAGCGCCGCCTCGCCCATGTCGGCCTGACCCGGGCCCGCAAGCGCCTGAAGCTCCTCTTCGCCTCGAACCGCCGGATTCACGGCCTTTGGCAATCGAGCCTGCCGAGCCGCTTCATCGACGAGTTGCCGGAGGAGCATGTCGAGGTCGTGCAGGCGCCGTCTACCTATAGCCAGGGCGGCTACGGCGCCTCGCGCTTCGACCGCATGGAAAGCTTCGGCTCGTCCTACCAGACACCAGGCTGGCAGCGCGCTCAGGAGAATCGTGCGCGGAATGGTGGCGGCTCAGGCTTCTCGGACAACGGCGGCCGTGGTTTCGGCCAGGGTGGCTCGGGCTCGGGCCGCCAGCGCGGCCCACTGCTGATCGAGGGCGAGTTGACGGCGAAATCGACCGGCAGCTCCGCATTCGATGCCGGCGCCCGTGTCTTCCATATCAAGTTCGGCCCGGGCTCCGTCGCCAGCGTCGACGGTAACAAGCTGACCGTCGATTTCGACAAGGCGGGCCGGAAGATGGTGCTGGACTCGTTCGTGCAGAAGGCGGGCTGAGCAAGCGCAGCCGTCATGTCCGGCGCGCCGATGCAGAGCATCGCCGAAGCGGTTATGCAGGCCCGGATTGCCCCGGGCCGGTTCCGCAGAAATGCCGGCTCCAAGCCAGCAGGATCAGCACGATGCCCGACGTCGCGGTCAATCTGACCGACACCGCCAATCCCGATCTCCACGCGGTGATCTCGCAGGGTCTGCGGGACTACAATGTCGAGATGGGCGGCGTCAGCGACCACAGGCCACTGACGATCACCATCAAGGACAGCAGGAGTGATGAACTGATTGGCGGACTGCTCGGTCGCACCTCGCTCGGCCTGCTCTTCATCGACCTGTTCTATGTGCCCAAGACCCAGCGCGGGTCGGGCCTCGGCACCCGCATTCTGCAGATGGCAGAGGCCGAGGGTTTTCGCCGAGGTTGCCGCAAGGCTGTGCTCTACACGCTCAGCTTCCAGGCGCCGGAGTTCTACAAGCGCTTTGGCTGGAGCGTCTTCGGTGAGATCGCGCTCGAACCGCCCGGAGCGACCCGCTATTTCATGACCAAGGACCTCGCCGCCCCTGCCGACGGCGCATGACATCCGCCCCCGCCCCTGCTATCCCGCCCGCATGCGTGAAGGTCTTCTCCCAGCCACGGTCGCGACCGTGCTCGAACTCTCAACCAGCGGCGACAAGGCGCGCGCGCTGACGGAACTGCTCGGCGAGATCTTCGATCCGACCGAGACGGCCATTTCCTCCTTCGAGATCGAGGACGGCGTCACCACGCTCTCGCTCAGCGCGCCGTGGAAGGTCGAGATTTATTTCGCGACCCATCCCGATGAAGACGCGGTGCGTGACATGCTGCGCCCGATCGTCGGCGACAGCATCGATTCAACCCCCTTCACCACCGTCAACCAGAAGGATTGGGTCGCCACCAGCCTCGACGGGCTCAAGCCCGTGCGGGCCGGGCGCGTGCTCGTCCATGGCGCGCATGACCGCGGCACGGTGCGGGTGAATGATGTCGCGATCGAGATCGAGGCGGCGCTCGCCTTCGGCACCGGCCATCACGGCACCACCGCCGGCTGCCTGCTGGCGCTTGATGCCGAACTCAAGAAGCGCCGCCCGCCGCGCGGCCTGGATGTCGGCACCGGCACCGGGATTCTGGGGCTCGCGCTCGCGATGCAGACGAAGCGCCGCGTCGTCGCCGGCGATATCGATGCCGTCGCAGTCGAGGTCGCAGCGCGCAATGCCCGCGTCAACCACGCGCCAGGGGCGCTCGATCTCTATGTCGCGCCCGGCCTGCTCCACGCCAAGGCAAACCGGCCCGGCCATTTCGATCTGGTGTTCGCCAATATTCTGGCCGGCCCGCTGAAGCGTCTCGCCCCGTCGCTCGCGCGCGTGCTGGCGCGGGATGGAACCCTGATCCTCTCCGGGCTGCCCCAAGACCGCGCCGCCCTTACTAGGCCAGCCACCCAAAGAGGGTGTTGTCGCTTCGAGCTCAGGCTCAGAAGGCGATGTGGCCGTACTTCTGTTCCGCCTCGGCCTGCAGGGCGCGAGCGTCATGCCAGACGGCGGCGGTGAACTTGGCCGTATCGACGACCCATTCGAAGACGTGCTTGACGATGGCGATCATGGTCTTGGTCCTTTTTGGAGCGCGGGCGGCCTCTTCGGGCGCGGCGCTAAAGATCAGCGGTTGAACGGAAGCGCGGCGTCGTTCTTCAGCGCCGTTTGCGGAAAGCCGCCGAGCACGATCTCCGCCTCGTTGACGAGGTAGGAGCGCGCGCGCAGCTCACGGATGGCGGAGCGGCGACGGCTTTCGATCATTGCGACATAGAGGCGCTGCCAGAAGCTCAGACCCGCCGTGTTCATGACTTTGGCGGCAGGCAGGGCTTCGGTCGCATTCAATACATAGGTCACAGGTCCATCTCCTCATTCCAAACGAAGGACAGTCCCGGTCGCTTCCTCGTTCTCTTATGCAACCAAAGTGGTACTTCTTCGCATTTGCGAGAAGATGATTTCGCAGATGCGAGATATGCGCATGACGCATGCGTACCCCAAATTTTCATTAACATTTGACGCCCACCGCATAGCGACGAGGCAGAACGCCCAAAACGTCGGCTATCAGGGCCTACCGACAAAGCAGGCAAGGATGTCGCATTTGCGCTGGCCTTCCGCCGGTTCTGACGCGACGATGGCGGGTATCGCCATGTTTGGACCCGCCATGACCGAATCGCCCGCGCACAATTTGTCGACCTGCCGCTTCCAGTCCTTTTCCGAACCGAGCAATCCCGCCGAAGTCGCGCCCCGCGTCGCGGCCCTGCGCAAGGCGCTCGCTGCCCAAGGCCTGGACGGGTTCATCGTGCCGCGCGCGGACGAGCATCAGGGTGAATATGTTCCGGCCCATATGGCGCGGCTCGCCTGGCTCACCGGCTTCACCGGCTCAGCCGGCAATGCCGTCGTGCTGGCAGACAAGGCAGCCCTGATCGTCGACGGCCGTTACACCATCCAATCGGCCGAGCAGACCGACACGCAGGTCGTGGCGCCGGTGAAGATGGAAGAGACCCCGCTCGAACGCTGGATCGAAGCGAACCTGCCTGCAGGGGCGAGGCTGGGCTACGATCCCTGGCTGCACACCGTCGATGGCGTCGCCAAGCTCGAGAAGGCGGTCGCGGCATCCGGCGGCACACTGACCGCCGTTTCGCGGAACCCGATCGACGCCCTCTGGAGCGATCGCCCGGCTCCTCCAGCCGCCGCGGTCAAGGCCCATCGCGGCGACTATGCCGGTGWGACCACCGCCAGCAAACTTGCACGCATCCAGGAAGCGCTGACCAAGGCCAAGGTCGACGCATTGGTCATTTCCGACCCGCATGCCCTCGCCTGGACCTTCAATATCCGCGGCGGTGACGTCGAGCACACGCCCCTGCCGCTGGGCTATGGCATCGTCCCACGCGAGGGGCGTCCGACCGTCTTCCTTGCACCCGAGAAGATCACGAACGAGGCTGGCGACGCCATCGGTGCGGTCGGTGAGATCGCCCCACCTGCATCACTCGAAAGGCAACTCGAGGCGCTCGGCAAGGCCAGGGCCAAGGTCCGGCTCGATCAGGCGACGGCCGCCTCCGCACTCGCCACCCTGATCCGCGATGCCGGTGGCACGCCCGATGCCGGCGCCGACCCGATCGCATTGATGAAGGCAAGGAAGAACGAAGCCGAGCTCAACGGGGCGCGCGCCGCGCATCTGCGCGATGGGGCCGCCGTGGTGCGCTATCTGTCATGGCTCGCGCGCGAGGCGCCGAAGGGCAACCTCACCGAGATCGACGCGGTCGCCGCACTGGAATCCGAACGCCTGAAAACCGGCCTGCTCAAGGACGTCTCCTTCACCACCATCGCCGGCGCCGGCCCCAACGCCGCCCTGCCCCATTATCGCGTCACGGAATCCAGCAATCGCCGGCTCGAACCCGGCATCTTCCTGGTCGATTCCGGAGCGCAGTACGAGGACGGCACCACCGATATCACCCGCACCATTGCAGTCGGTACCCCGACCGCCGAGATGCGCGATCGCTATACACGCGTGCTCAAGGGC
>NZ_JBFTZN010000309.1:0-9096 GCF_056406775.1 Allobosea sp. P1_A7 | reverse complement strand
GGATTGCGGTTTTCGGGGCAAAGCCGATGCAAACACAAAAGGTTGGATCATCGGACCGGATAGGTTTCCGGTCCGATGATCCAGGGCAGGAGGTCAAAGCCCCATCGCCTCATATCGGCGATGGGCGGTCGGCTTGGGGGCGGGGTCCTCGCTGATCGCGATGATCTCGCAAGGATGGCTCGAAGGCGCCGCCTCGCCGCCGCGCCAGAGCCAGTAATGGTTTTCCGGCAGGCCGTTCACGGCCACGACCTTGTGGCCATCCGCCGCGTCGATGGCATGGATGGTCACCCGGCCGATCAGCCCGCCCTTCAGCGCGCGCATGTCGGCAACGGCCTCATAGACCGCCTCTTCGACGCTCATGCCCATCTTCATGTAGAGAACGACGGCGCGCGAGGTGCCGGCCCGGATGCTCATTTCGCCGACCCCGGTGCAGGCGCAGGCGCCGTAACGCGTATCGGCATAGGAGCCGGCGCCGATGATCGGGCTGTCGCCGAGACGCCCCGGATATTTCCAGCCCCAGCCCGAGGTGCTGGTGCCGGCGCCGATATGGGCCTGCGCGTCCTTCGCCAGGAAGACGGTGGTGTCGCGGCCGGTTTCCGGGTCGATCGCCTGGGCGCAGAGCTCCGCCATCGGCACGTCCGGCCAGTTCGCGCGGTCGGCTTCGCTGACCTCGTCCCGGAACCAGCGCTCCCAGGCGGACCGGGCATGCGGCATCAGGAGCTCGCCGGCCTCGGCGCTGATCTCGGCCGCGAAACGCCGGGCGCCTTCGCCGACCAGCAGCTCATGCGGCAGGCGTTCGAGCACCTGGCGGGCAATGCTGACCGGATGCAGATAGCCGGTCAGGGCGCCCACGGCTCCGCTGCGAAGGCTGGTGCCGTCCATCACGGAGGCATCGAGCTCGACCTCGCCCAGGAGATTGGGCCAGCCGCCGCGGCCGACGGTGCGGACGCTCTCACTGGCTTCGACAAGCCTGATGCCCGCCTCGATCGCGTCGAGAGCCGCTTCGCCCTTGGCGAGTGCGCGGGCGGTCGCGGGAATGCCGCAGGCCCCTTCATTGTTGCTGATCGCGATCACGGGTGTTCTCAACAAGATTGGATATTGGATCCAATTGCCATTACGATGCCGCTTGGCCCGACGCAAGAGGGGCGGAATGGCGTGATATGTCGTTTGTCGACGCCTCCAAGCGCGCGCCGGGATTGGATACAAAATCGGTTATCCATCCCTATGGCCGACGCCCGGATTGAAATGAACCCCGCTTCAGGGCAGGGATTGGGGCCAGGCGCCAGAGTAGGAGACGCGTGAGCAGGCGATGACGGCTTCCATCCTGTCGAACAATCCTCCCGCGCTTCAGCGCAAGACGACGACCGCGCGTGTCGTCGACCTGCTGCGCGACCAGATCCTGTCGGGCGCCTTGCCCGAGGGCATCCAGCTGCGTCAGGAAAAGCTGGCGGCCGAGCTTGGCGTCAGCCGGGTGCCGATCCGCGAAGCCCTGCATCAACTCGAGGCCGAGGGCCTGGTCCGGCAGGAATCCCACAAGGGCGCGGTGGTCTCAGGGCTGTCGATCGACGATCTCGAGGAAACCTACGAGATCCGGGCCCGGCTCGAGACCTGGCTTCTCGAACTCTCGATGCCGCTGATGACGGCGCAGCACTATCAAAGGGCCGAAGAGATCCTGGCGCAGATCGCGGAAGACCAGCAGGATGAGAACTGGTCGAGCCTGAACTGGGCTTTCCATGCCGCGCTCTATGCACCGGCCAACCGCCCGCAGACGCTGGCGCTGATCCGAAAGCTCTATCTGAACGCCTATCGCCATTTCCCGCTGCCGATCCGGCTGACGGGCGGGCGCGAGCGCATGAACCGCGAGCACCAGCTCCTGCTCGATCTCTGCAGAGCGGGCGATATCGAGCGCGCCAAGGACCATCTGGAGCAGCATATTCTGATGGGCGCCCGCCATCTGATCAGCCGGCTGAAGGCGCTCAGGCGGCGCGAGGGCGCGCCCGAATAAGGGGGCGGCATCGCCCCGATCAGCGATCGAACGCGATTCCGAGATAGGTCCGGTCGTCGGTCCAGCCATCGGGGCCGGAGCCCTTCACGCTGGCATAGGGGCCGATCTTGTCGGGGTCGAGCCGCTCGACCTCGGCGAAGCTCGCCTCCCAGGCCGCGACGCCAAAGGCCTCGGGCTCGGCGAAATAGCCGTCGCTGAACAGTTCGAGCCGCGAGACCTCATCTGCGGCATAGTCGGCGGTGAAGACATGCCGTTCGGCGATGGCGAATCCGTCGAGCACGCCATAGCCGAGATCGCTGGTAGGGTGATTGGCGAAGACGCGCTGGCCGCTGATGCCGCTGTCGAGCAGCCGCTCGATCTCGGTGCGCGCGATCGTCGGCATCTCCTCGCTGCAAAGATGCAGCACATGGGCCCTGACCTCGGCGCTTGCCTCCGCGCTCAAGCCTGCCGGCGGCACGCGCAACCCGTTCCAGACGGCATCGTCCGAGATCGCGCGCTGGTGCAGGGGATCGGCCCGCATCCGGCCGAGATAGGCCCAGCATTCCCGCCGGATCAGCGCGGTCACGCGGTCGAGGGGCTTCGCCTCGACATGGCGGACAGTCCCGAGCGTTTGTCCGCTTAAGCGGATGCCGGAATCGCCGATCGAGACGAGCTGAAGGGCCGGGCCGTCATGGTAGCCCAGCGCCAGCGTGCAGCCGATCCGCGCTGACGCATCACCTTCCACCCGCTCCGCCAGGCCATGCGCCGCGTAGCCGCCGCGCAGCGTGTCGCTGAGCGCCAGGACCAGCCGGCGCACGCGCGCATCGCCGCCGCGCACGCTCAGGTCTTCGCTGAGGAGGAAGCGGGCGACTTCGGTGGCGACCCGGGCCGAGGCGAAGCGCCCGGCCCGCATCGTCCCGAAGCGGCGGCCGCTGCGGTCGGTCACGCCATCGATCACGGCATAGCCGCGGCCGGGCAGGATGACGACGCTGTCTTCGTTCTCCTCAGGGCTGGCGAAGCGCTTGCCGAGGCTGAAGCTTTCAATCTGCATGGTGGATATCGGCGCGAGGCGGCTTCAGCCGGCTCGTTCAAGCCATCACTGGCCGGTCGCCTGCCTCCACTTTTCGATCATCGCCTTGGTGCCGCCGAGTTCCTCTACGGATTTGAGCTTGACCAGGGTCAGCTCGGCGAGCGGCTTCACATCGCCCGGCGCGGCAACATCCTTGCGCACTGAGCGGCGGCCGGCTTCCTTCACCAGCGCTTCCTGCGTCTTCTTCGACAAGGCCCAGTCGATGAAGCGCTTCGCGGGTTCCGGATTGGGTGCGCCCTTCACCAGCCCCACGCCGTCGGGCGAGGTCGTCGTGCCGTCCGCGATATAGGCGATCTTCACCGGCGCTCCGCCGGCGACATATTCGAGCGCATTGTCCTCGAGCGTCAGGCCGAGCGGCGCCTCTCCATCGGCGACGTAGCGCGGCACGGCGCCGGAGCTGTCGGAGAAGATGAAGTTCTTGGCGAGCTTGCCATAGACCTCCCAGCCCTTGTCGCCGCCGGCGGTCAGCACGGTCGTCATCTGCTGGAAGGCCGAGCCGGAATTGTCGACGCGGGCCGAGGCGACCTTGCCCTTCCATTTCGGATCGGACAGCTCGGCCCAGGTCTTCGGGATCTCGGCGTCCTTGACCATCTTGTTGTTGACCATCAGCACGTAGATCACGGTCGTATAGGGCGTCCAGGCCGGGCTCGCGACGAAACGCTCGTCGATCGCCGCCTGTTCCTTGGACGTATAGGGCGTGAGCAGATCGGCGTTTTCGCTGAGCAGCGAGCCGGTGACGCTCCAGATCACATCGGCCTTGGGCGCGCTGGCCTCGGCGCGGGCGCGGCGGAAGACATCGCCGGACCCGAGCTGCACGACCTCGGCCTTGATTCCGGTCTCGGCTTCGAAGAGCGGGATCATCTTCTGCACGATCGAGGATTTATGGGCGGTGTAGAGCACAACCTTGTTGTCGGCCGCATAGGCCCCGCCGGCGACGCCGAGAATCCCGGCCGCCAGCACGAGATGACCCACCCAGTTCCTGCTCGACATCATCGCCTGCTCTCCATCCCCGTCACGCCGGTTCGTTCTGTGCCGGCGCAGTTTCTCCATCTTGCCGTCCAATCGCGGCCATGCGCAACTAGGGAAGGGACGGGAGTGCTTTGCCGGCATGGCGTATCTGACAGTCGACGGCGCGATCAAGCGCTACGGGGCCACGACGGCGTTGAACGGCGTGTCCTTCTCGGTCGCGAAGGGCGAGTTCTTCACGCTGCTCGGCCCATCGGGCTGCGGCAAGACCACCTTGCTGCGCTCGATCGCGGGTTTCTCGCAGCTCACCGAGGGCAGGGTGCATCTCGCCGGCCACGACCTGCTTTCGGTGCCGCCGCACAAGCGCGATATCGGCATGGTCTTCCAGGATTATGCGATCTTCCCGCATCTGACGGTCGCCGAGAACGTCGCCTTCGGCCTGAAAGCCCGCAAGGTCGCGGCCTCCGAGATCCGCGAGCGCGTCGCCGAGGCGCTGGCGACCGTCCGGCTGGCGGCGCTTGCCGAGCGCCTGCCGGCCGCACTGTCGGGCGGCCAGCAGCAGCGCATCGGCATTGCCCGGGCGATGGTGGTGAAGCCGCGCCTGCTCCTGATGGACGAGCCGCTCTCCAATCTCGACGCCAAGCTCCGGCTCGACCTGCGCGACGAGATCCGCGCCATCCAGCGCACGATCGGCATCGCCGCGATCTATGTGACGCATGACCAGGAGGAGGCGCTCGCCATTTCCGACCGGATCTGCGTGATGGACCATGGCTGCGTCGAGCAGATCGGCACGCCGCAGCAGATCTACGGGAAGCCGGCGACGCGTTTCGTCGCCTCCTTCGTCGGGACGATGAACCTGCTCGCGCCCGCCGCCTTCGGCCTGCCGGAGGTGAAGGACGTGGCGCAATGGGCGTTGCGGCCGGAGCGCCTGCGCCTCGCCGAGGCGGGGGCTAGCGAAGGGGGAAGTGGAAACGGCGCCGCCAGCATCGCCGGAACGGTCGAGCATTTCTCCTATCTCGGCCGTGAGGCGCATCTCACCGTCCAGGCGCAGGGGCACCGGCTCGTCGCGCAGATCGGCGCGCCGCCGCCCGATCTCGCGATCGAGGCCGGCCGGCAGATCCGCCTGAGCTTCGACCCGGCCGATCTCCATGGCTTCGACGCGAAGGGACGGCGTGTCCCGGCGGAGCTTACGGCATGAGCGCCATCGCCGTTTCAGCCACGCGCCGCAGCTGGCGTCCGGATTTCTGGACGCTGGTCGCGGTCGKGGCCTGGGCGATCCTGATCGTCCTGCTGCTGATCCCGCTTGGCCTCGTCCTGGTCTCCAGCTTCCGCGACGAGAGCGGGGTGCTGACGCTCGCCAACTGGCAAAGGCTGTTCGGCAGCACGCGCTATTTCAACGCCTTCATCAACACCTTGATCATCGGTTTCGGCGGCTTGGCGGGTGCATTGCTGCTCGGCTCGGTCATGGCCTTCTGCATGGCGCGCATCGAGATCGCGGGCGGCCGCTTCGTCTCGATGCTGGCGATCCTGGCCTTGGTCTCGCCGCCCTTTATCGGCGCCTATTCCTGGATCGTGCTGTTCGGCTCGGGCGGCATCGTACGCCAGACGCTGATGTCCTGGGGCGTCTTCATGCCGCCGATCTACGGCGTCTGGGGCATCCTCATCGTCTTCGCCTTCAAGTTCTATCCGTATGTCTACCTGCTGACCTCGGGCGCGCTCGCCAATGTCAACCGCTCGCTGGAGGAGGCGGCGGAGAATCTCGGGCTGACGCCGTTCCAGCGCGTGCTGAAGATCTCGTTCCCGCTGGTCCTGCCGGCGCTCTCGGCCGGCGGGCTTTTGGCGCTGATCCATGCCATCGCCGATTTCGGCACGCCGCGGCTGCTCGGGCGTGGCTTCAATGTGCTGGCGACCGAGGCCTATACCGCCTATTCCGCCGAGATCGGCTCCAATCTCGGCATGGCGACGACGCTCAGCCTGGCGCTGATCCTGATGTCGATGGTCTTCGTCTTCATCCAGCGCTTCATGTCGCGGAAAAACGTCTATCACAGCAACCTGATCAACCGGCCCGAGAAGATCAGGCTGCGCGGCTTTGCCAATGTCGCGGCCCATGCCGCGGTCTATTTCATCGCGCTCGGCGGCGCGATGCCGGCGATCATCGCGGCGATCTATTCGGTCAGGAAGACGAACGGGCCGGTGTTCCAGCCGGGCTTCGGCCTCGACAGCTACCGCCGCATCGTCGCCACACTCGGCGATGTCGTGTGGAATTCGCTGCTGTTCTCCGGCGCCTCCGTGCTGCTGATCGTGGTCATCGGCACGCTGATCGGCTGCCTGGTCGCGCGGCGCAACACCGCCCAGACCTCGCTGCTCGATGCGACCTTGATGGTGCCCTATGTCATGCCCGGCATCGTCGTCGGCGTCGCCTTCATCGCCGCCTTCAACACGCCACCGCTGGTGATGACCGGCACGGCGGCGATCATCATCCTCTCCGTCTTCATCCGGCGCTTGCCCTATGCGGTGCGCTCCTCGGCCGCCGCGCTGCGGCAGGTCGTCACCATGCCGGTCAAGATCTACATCGCGATCAATGATGGCGATTACGGCACGGCCGCCTCGCTCTCGACGATCCTGCTCGTGCTCAGCGCCGGGGCGATCTATCTCGCCTTCCGCCTGTTGGGGCGCGACGAGCGCGCCTTGCTGTAAAGCCAAGGCGCGCTCTGGGGCCGGTCAGCCCGTGAAGCGGGTCGTCAGGCTCAAGCCCTCGATCTCGCTTTCCGTACCCATGCCGCGTGACAGCCGGTCGAAGCGGTCGAGTACGGGCAGGGCGCGGGTCGGCTCCTGGATCAGCACCGGCATCCCGCTTCTGTTGCACTCGGTCGCGCGGAATTCGATCGTCTCGACGCCGCCCTGGCCGATGCCGATGCGGCAGACCAGCGACCAGGGATCGATCTGCGAGAAGATCGCCTTCTGGTCGGGCGTGGCATTGTCCCAGTCCTGCTGGGCGATGTGGTTGCCGAGGCTGTAGAGGATCGGCTTGCTCCGATAGGTCTCGACGCCGGCGGGGCTATGGGCGTGGTTGCCGAGCACCATGTCGGCGCCGGCATCGATCAGGGCCTGTCCCAGCGGGCGCTGGTATTCGGCCAGCGGGTCGCCGCGGCCATAGCCCCAATGCACGCTGACGATCAGCACGTCGACATGAGGCCGCAAGCTTGCGATCTGCCCGCGTAGCCGTGCGAGATCGCTCTCGCGGACCCGGCTGCGCATTCGCATCGGTGCGCCGGGCTCGGTCGCGAGCAGGACCGGGTGGATTTCCGGCCATTGCTCGATCGCGAGCGGCGCGATGCCCGGCCGGGTCTCCGTTGCCGCATAATCCGGCGGCAGCAGGCAGGAGACCGCGATGGTGCCGAGCCTGCAGCCATTGATCACGCGCCGGTCCGGCACGAGCGAGGCCGCGAGGTCCTTGCCGCCGCCGACCGTCTCGACGCCGGCCGCTTGCAGGTGGCGCAGTGTCTCCAGGAAGGCCTGGGGTCCGAAATCGCAGGTGTGATTCGTCGCGACCGTCATCAGGCCGAACCCGGCCCGGCCGAGATCGGCGGCCACCGTCGGGTCGACGAGATAGGCGATCGGCGCATCGCTCCTGTAGCCGTGATCGGCGAACTGCACCTCGCAGGAGCCCCAGACCAGATCGCTCTGCCGGAGATAGGCCAGCGTCTCGCCATAGCCCTCATCGATGAGCGCATCGCCGGCATAGAGCCGCTCGCGGACCACGATATCTCCGGCAGCGCCGAGCGTCAGAATGGACATGGTCATCCCTTAGATGTTTTTTTGATGTTTCAATTACTGCTCGCAGTTTGTGCCGGCGGTCAAGAGGCCCGTGCTGGGATCACGGGGGAGGGTACGTTCAACGGATCGGCGCCGTCATGGCCTCAGGTGTGCCTGTTGACAGCCGCGATTTATTTATGATGTTTTATTGATGCATCACAAATCCGGCCACGACATCGCTCATGCTGCCGAAGGCCGCCGAGGGGATTCTGACATGACCGACACATCGCTACAGGGGGCGGCCGCCCGCGCGACGGACACGCTGCTCGACACTGCCTATCGCCGGATCTTCTGGCGCCTGATCCCGATCCTGATGGTTCTCTGGGTGCTGGCCTGGGTCGACCGCGTGAATATCAGCTTCGCCAAGCTGCAGATGGCCGACGAGCTGCGCTTCTCCGAGGCCGTCTACGGGCTCGGCGCCGGCATCTTCTATATCGGCTATCTCCTGTTCGAAGTGCCGAGCAACCTGCTGCTGCAACGCATCGGCGCACGCAAGACCATCGCCCGCATCGCCATCGGCTGGGGCACGATCTGCGCGCTGATGTCCTATGCGACGACGCCCGCAACCTTCTACATCCTGCGCTTCCTGCTCGGCGCCTTCGAGGCAGGGTTCTTTCCGGGCGTCATCCTGTTCCTGACGCAATGGTTCCCGAGCGAGCGCCGGGCCAAGGTTTTTGGCATCTTCATGTCGTCGGTCGCCCTGTCCGGCGTCATCGGCGGCCCGCTCGCCGGGCAGATCATGACCGGGATGCAGGGCATGGGCGGCCTGTCCGGCTGGCAATGGCTGTTCATCGTCGAAGGCATTCCGACGATCCTGATCGGGCTCTTTGCGCTGGCCTGGCTCACCGACCGGCTGGAGCAGGCGCATTGGCTCTCGGATGCTGAGCGCAGTGCCGTGCGTGATGATCTCGAGCGCGATGCAAGGGCGCTCGGCCCGCGCGAGCATGGCCTGTCGACGGTGCTGCGTGATCCGCGGCTCTGGATCTTCACGCTGGTCTATTTCTGCATCATCGTTGCCAACGCCACCGTCGCCTTCTGGGGCCCGACCATCATGCGCGAGGCCGGATTCGGCCATGTCGCGACCATTGGCTGGCTGGTCTCGGGTGCCTCGCTCGTCGGCTCGGCGGTGATGATCGGCAACGGCCTGATGGCCGACCGGACGGGCCGCCCGCTCCTGCAATGCGTCGGCTCGCTGATCGTCGGCGCGCTCGGCCTCGCAGGCGTCGCCTTCGCCCTGCAC
>NZ_JBFTZN010000308.1:0-6796 GCF_056406775.1 Allobosea sp. P1_A7 | reverse complement strand
CCCCTTCAGGGTGCCGGCTTCATCTCGGAATCACATGCCGGCTTCAAATCGGAATGCCCTGCCGGCTTCGCTTCGGAATACCCCGCCCGCTTCAATCGGAATCCGCAACTATCGGGTCGCATGCATGCTCGAACCGGCTTTACGTTTCTGCATCAGCCCAAATTTGGCTCCCTACGGATCAATGCCATGACCAACGCCAAACGCCGCCCGGAGACACAGTCTGCGACCATCACCAATCGTCATGATTATCACCTAGCGCTCGCACGCATTGGCGAACTGGAGGACCTCAGCGAGTGCGAAGGGCCCGAACTGAACGCGCTGAGAACAGCGGTCGAGGACTATCAGTCGCTGTCCAGCCCCGACGGCAACTCAAGGATGCCTGCGGAGTCAGAGTCTTCGCGAAGGCCCTTGTAGAACGGGCGCCGCAGTTTCGGGTCCTTGATCCAGCCGTCCGGCGTCAGGTTTGGTCCCTCTGGCAAGCGCCTCCGACTCCAAAGAAGCCGCCAACTCTTCGTATTCCATAATCCGCTCGATGGGATCGAAAGCAATGGGGATCGGACTTACCGGCCCCCATGTGATCGAAAAGCGGGCTCGACGATGCGCGGCCTGGCCGGCGTTCGCGGGTTCACTCGCCAGTTTGACGCGGCGACGGATCTGCATGCGGCTGGCTAGCCAGTACTTAATGACGATAGCCGCCATCTCTTCCAGGGTGCCCCAAGATCCCAAGCGTCAGCGATGTCGTCGCGGAACCGGTGCCCGGTCCGTCTGAAAAGGAACGCGCCCTGACCGTATTGCGATCCCAACCTGTGCCGTCCATGCTCTGCAGGACCAGATGAAGCTGTCCGCCAAAACTATTTTGGATCGCAAGACCGCCCGCAAACGAGGAAGAGGCGGATCGCGAAGATCCGCCTCCGTTTTCGTCTCGAGCCCGCCCTTAGCTCTGACCGCCCTTTCGTCCGGCTTCAGACGCGCGCTCCGGATCGTCTGCAAAGTTTCCAGAACGACTCCCTTCGCCGCCTTGCTGACCTTCGCGGCCCTTGTTTTCTTCAGACTGTTGGCGGTTTCCACCGCCGCTGCTTTCTCCGCCTTTGCGTCCCGCTTCGGAGGCGAGTTCGGGATCCTGCGAGAAACTACGCTTTTCCGCAGGCACGCTCTGGCCGCCCTGTGAGGCGATGTCGCGCTGCTTGTTGTCGTCCATGGACGCAAAGCCTCGACCTGACTGGTTTGCCATTTTGGATCTCCTTTGGATTTTCAAATGGTGGATGTCGTCCCCATCCACTGACCGCTCAACCGACAATTACCGAGCAGTGTTCCGWTGAAAATTCCAATTCGAGCTAATGGCAAAAGACAGTCAAGTAGTTGTGAAAAAAACCTTTTTTGCTGCGGCTTACTGCCAAGCTTCATGACGGGTTTGCGTCCGATGCAAGGCGCCGCCGGGTGACGGCGCCCCGCTGTCGGACGGGGGATTCCGCCGATTTGTACCGAGCCGGAGCGTTGTCAAAAACGGGGAAGGCAGCGCCGGAGGACCGCCTCAAATACCTCCCTTGAAAAGACCTTCGCAGGAACGCTGTTTAGCTTCAATCATAACCTAGGTTAACGTCGTTCGATAACCTGAGACGGAGCGTCTTCTTACGAATTTTGATTAGATCGACTTATCGGTGACCGCGATTTCCGCTCTCGCCCATAGGGGGAGGACGGGCAATGCCAAACAGGCCGGACGGGCTGCTCGAGGTATTGCGCCGCAAAATCGATGGCGTCGTTTCACTCAGTTCCGACGAAGTCGATGCGATCCTTGCCCTGCCGACTGTCGTGCGGCAGGTTCGCGCCGGAGCCGAGATCGTTCGTGAAGGGGATCACCCCACGCAATCGTGCCTTATTCTCGAAGGCATTGGCTATCGCTTCAAGATTGTTGGCGAGGGCGCAAGACAGATCTTCTCCTTTCATATTCCTGGCGATATCCCCGATCTTCAAAGCCTCTATCTTGAACGGATGGACCATAGCCTGGCGGCCCTGACGAGCAGCAGGATCGCCTATATCCCGCATCGATCGCTTTACCACCTCTTCGCAACCCACCCGCGCGTCGCTGGTTTCTTCTGGCGCGAAGCGCTGATCGATAGCTCTGTCTTTCGGGAATGGATCAGCAATATCGGGCGCCGCTCGGCACCCAGCCGGATTGCCCACGTTATCTGCGAACTTTACGTGCGCTTCCGGACAATCGGAGTTGTTGTGGTTGAGTTGACCATGCCTTTTCCCTTCACCCAGACGGTGCTTGCCGACGCGCAGGGCATGTCGACCGTCCATGTCAATCGCATCATGCAGGATTTGCGCTCGGCCAATCTCATCCGTGTCGGCCGCAAGGAACTCACCATCCTGGATTGGCCGGGGCTCGTCGAACTCGCTGATTTCCAGGATGATTATCTTCATCTGCGGCCGGCCGCCTGAGCCCCACCATCACGTGCCGGTGATGCTTCCTTCGAATACGATCGTGGCGGCATAGATCCTGCTGCCCTCGGCATTGCGGACCGATACAGACAGCCGTCGCCGGCCGGTCAAGGTGGGTTGGTCGCGAGCCATGTCGTGCAATGTCTTGTACGCGGCCCGCAACGCGGACTCCGGCTCCGGAAACTCGAACCCGTGCCGGTCGACKACTTCGCGCGCACCGTCGTCGCTGTCGATGAAAAATATTGTCACCGCGATCGCTCGTCTTTCAGGCCGCCCGATCGCGCAACGCGGCCAGGCGTTCGCGCCTTTCCGACAGGAATTGCAAGAAAACGGGGCCGATTCATTAACAAAAGTGAATGTCTTGCGTTTCCCGACAATATTAGCTCAGCTTCTGGAGGCAACAAAAGGCAGCACGCCACGGAAGGAGCAATCCGAAGACCGCGGTTCCCGAACTCAAACCGGAATCACCGACTGTCTGCATCACCTGCCATGATGAGGACCGCTATGCGCGTGAGCGCATCGGTCAAATCGAGGATGCAAGGCCCGGTACGGTCGAATCCCTCGAACGAGCCATGCTCAAGGCCGCGATCGCCGCCTATGAGGCGCGGGAGGTCGAGAGCGCCGAATGACAGGGGATGAGGATAGCAGCCGGCTTCACAATCGCCTGGACGTTTCGCGCGTCGATGCTCACGGGCCGCCTTGAAGACACGGACGAGGAGCGCGGAGAAGCCGATTGATGCTGCAAGCGATGTGGGCGCATCGTTTGCAGCATGGCATCATCCGTCATTCGATGGTGTCAACGACCTCGCGGCTCTGGGGATCGACGATCAGGACATCGTCGCCGATGAGCGTATAATGGTAGCCGCGAAGCCTTTGGTCGCGCTCCTCCACCTCGGGGGGAAGCGGATGAAGCACGACCTGACTCGGCAGGACGGCTCCCCGCAGGCCATCGACCCCCTGAACCTCGCCCGGTTTGGCGTTGCCCAGGATGATCCGCGCGATGTCATGTCGATCACCGGAATTCTGCGCCTGGCCTGAAAGTGCGCCGGTGGTTTTCGGAGCTGCGGACGCCGATCGGGAGGCACTCTTGTCGACGACCTCGACAATACGATGCGTCCGCGGCTCCACGATCGCGACTTCGTCGCTCTCCGTCATGACATACTGATATCCGCGCCAGGTTGGGTTGTCTTCGACCAKCTCGAGCGGGAGGTCATAGAGAGGCGCACTCGCCGGCAGGATGACACCTTGCCGAAAGACGATCTCGGCCGGCCGACGCCAACGTCTTACATCGCGCCGGGTTTCAAAAGCAGCGTAGATGTCGACGGTCCCAGCTCGGCCGCCACCTCGATCGATCACCTCGACAATGCGTCGGCTGCGCGGGTCGACAATAATAATCTCCCGATCGGAGACCGTGTAGCGATAATCGCGGTATTGCGGCCTGATGGCGGCAATGTCGCGCGGCAGCGGCTGAAGCTGCACGCGCGACGGCAGCGCAGCGCCGACCGATACGGAGACCCCCAGATTCTGCACCGGCCGGATCTCGTTGCGTTTGACACGCTCGCGCWCCGTATCGGCGATCCGCCGATTGTCGGAATCGGCAGCCGGCCTTTCGGCGTTCTGGACTCCGGGCGCAGGCCGATTTTCTGCGGGCGCAGGGCCGGGCGTTCCAGGCTGCGCCGCATTGGGGCGTTGCGCCGTGGCGCCCGGCCGCTCTTCGTCTCGCCGACCCTGCGGGGGTGGTGCCGTGTTCGAATCCTGGGTCGCCGCAGGTCGTGCCGTATTCGGATTCTGGGTCGGCGCAGGTCGCGCAATGTTCGGATCGGCCGGGCGTCGATCTGGCCGCTGTGGCTGCGCGGTTTCAGTCGAACCGGGCCCATGGGTGTTCGGCTGAGTCCGGTCCATTTCCCTTCGCCCGGTGCGTTCGTTTTGTCGCTGGGTCTGACCGCGCTCTTCAGATTGCCCTCGTTGCAGCTCTTGCTGAGCACGCGTGTCCGAAGGTTGGGTCGGTCGCTCCCGCTCAGCCTGCTCGCGCTCGCGCCGCGGCATCTGCCCCCTCGGCAAGTCCGGACCCCGAGGCTGTTCGACCTGAGCACCGCGCCGTTCGCCCGGCGCCTCGTCGGGGCGCTGCTGCGGAGCCGGGCGATCGGTTCCGGTCGGAGAGCGCGGGGCCACATCGCCCTGCGCCGGTCTTTCGGCGCGACTGCGCGGCATCTCATCAGACTGACCAATAGCTGGCTGCGCCCAGGCCAAGCCTGAATGGGCRACAAAAGCGATGGCCGCAATTCCTTTGAACCGTTTCATGGGAACTACTCCCTGCTGTTGGGCGGTTACTCCGTTGGCTACCAACCACGCAGGCTCAAAGGGTGTTCCCGTTTTCTGAACAGCCCCTCGCGTGTTAGTCCGCCTTCCGACGATGGATCCCGTGCGCCCGTGACTTGGCGCCGCCGGCCCGCACGAATGGAATGGCCCAGAGTGACTGGCTACGTCCTCCAGAGGCGCAGGACTATTCGGCGGCCTTTCGAGACTCGCTCGACGAATCCAGCAATCCATTGAAGGCATCGAGATAGTCCGTCGCCATCCGCGCGGCGGTAAAATGGTTCTCGAAATGCTGCCTCACCGCGAAGCGATCGATCGCACGGCTGTGTTGGGCGGCTGCGACGGCCTCGGCGATCGAGTCGACAAGAATCCCGGATATCCCGTCCTTGACGACTTCGGGCACGGAACCATTGCGCCAGGCGATCACCGGCGTTCCTGCCGCCATCGCCTCGATCATCACGAGCCCGAACGGCTCGGGCCAATCGATCGGAAACAGCAGAGCACGCGCGCCGCCGAGGAACGCAGATTTTTGCACCTCGTCGATCTCCCCGATGAACTCGATCAAGGGGTGATCGAGCAGCGGCATGATCCGGGTTCTGAAATAGTCCTCATCAACAGGATCGACCTTCGCCGCGATCTTGAGGGGCATGCCGGCACGCTTGGCGATCTCGATCGCCCGATCCGGTCGCTTTTCGGGCGTGATGCGCCCGAGGAAAGCCAGATAGTCCCCTCCCCGACCGTCGAAGGGACAAAGGCCCGGGCCCAATCCGTGGTGGACTGTCGCCAACCAATTCGCAGTGGCAGGCATCGGTTTTCGCTGACAATCGGAAATCGATATCAGCGGCATTTGGGGATAGGCCTCGTAGACCGGGAGAAAATCGGGGAGGTCCAAACGGCCGTGCAGCGTCGTCACGCATTTATGGGCGAGATCTGTGAAAACCGCATGCTGCAGCAGATCGAGATGGAAATGGATGATGTCGAACGACGCCGCACGCTCCCGGACCTTAGCCAGCATAGCAAGGTGGCTCGCCGTGTGATCGCGGATACCAGCAAGTCGCAACCCCCGCGGAGCGCAAGCGACAAGCTCGGCGGACGTCGTTGAATCCCCCGACGCAAACAAAGTGACGTGATGGCCTTGCCGAACGAGTTCTTCAGTAAGCCAGGACGCAACCCGCTCCGTGCCGCCGTACATCCGGGGCGGAACCGACTCGGCCAGCGGTGCAATTTGGGCAATCCGCATCCGATTTCTCCAAATAGATTAACTCCGCCAAGGCGGCGAGCAAGCAACTCCGTTCTTGAAGAAAAGTTCGGGTTTATAAACTGCCGATACTCTTCTCCGCTGGCACCCGCGGGACGGTTTCCGGCATCACCATCAGGAAAGGGCGAGCCGCCCCACTCCGGTCACAACGACAAAGCCGACACTGTTCCGGCCCGCGAAACTGCCGGCAAACACCTAGCTCGACGCACCGCCGATACTCGATCGTGATCCCGCGCGCCCGACGCCGGATAGGCGAGTATCGGAAGGCTCGCTGAACGCTAGGCGTCGGGTGCGCGATGGCAAACTAATAGGAATCACCAGCGGATGATCGAGGACATGACGATCCGCCAGTTCGGCGAGCACGCAGCGCGACTATGTCCGGCAAGTCCGCGCGTTCACGGCCTTCCTCGGCCTGCCGCCGTATCGGGCCGAGCCGGAGGATCTGCGGCGCTACCAGCTCCATCTGGCCTCGCTGGGGGCAAGCTACGCCCGAATGAACCGGCCTGCACCGCGCTGCGCTTCTTCTTCCACATCACGCTCGGCCGGGCCGGCTTCGGTGACCGCATGGCGCGGATCCCGACGCCGGAGCGCCTGCCGGTGGTGCTGGGGACCGAAGAGGTCGCGCTGCTGCTGGCGCATGCGCGGAGCCTGAAGGACCAGGGGCGCTCAGCATCGCCTATGGCTGCGGCCTGCGCGCCTCCGAGATCGCCCACCTCAAGGTCGCCGACATCGACAGCGCCCGCATGCTGATCCGGGTCGAGCAGGGCAAGGGCCGCAAGG
>NZ_JBFTZN010000307.1:0-12622 GCF_056406775.1 Allobosea sp. P1_A7 | reverse complement strand
GTCCAATGACGCCGAGCCCGTCTCCCGGCTCGACCAGGATCTGCACGCCGGACACGGTCGGCAGCGAGGCGCCGGGAGGAGCAATGAACCCGCCCTCGATCTTGAGCTGCTTGCGCGGCGCAGGAAGGCGCGTTTCAGGCGAGCGCAGATTGAGCAGGCCGAGCGCCCGCCGCAGGCGCGTCGCGGCCTGGCGCGCGCCGATGAACAACCGCCATTGCGCCACGGTCGCATCGATCGGCCCGAGCGCGCGCGATGAGAGAATTGAGGTCGCGATGATGGCGCCCGACGAAATTTCCTGCCTGATCGCCAGGTAGGCGGCCAGCGCCAGCACCAGCGATTGCAGCAGAAGACGCAGCCCGCGCACGACCGCGCTGACGAAGGAATTGCGGTCGACGCCGGCCTGCGTCGCCTCAAGGAACGTCTGGTTCGCGTCCTGGAAGCGCTGCTCGATCCGGTTTGCGAGGTTCATGGTAGCCAGCACTTCGGCGTTGCGCCTGCCGCCATCGACGATCGCCTGTCGTCTTGCGCCGGCTTTCACCAGGTCGGAATTGATGCTGCGGGCCCGCAATTCGCCCCAGATCGCGAGCCCCGAGACGATAGCGGCGCCCAGTAAGGTCAGCCAGCCGAGCCAGGGATGAAACAGGAAGCAGATGATGAGGTAGAGCGGAACCCAGGGCAGGTCGAACAGCGCGGCCGGGCCAGGAGAGCTGGCGAACTGCCGGACCTGGTCGAGATCGCGGACCGGATCGATCCGCTCCTGGCCGACATTCGCGAGCAGAGGCAGCGTGACGGTGGCCCGGAAGGCCTCGCCCTGCAGATCTTCGTCCAGCCGCCGGCCGATGCGGGCGATCATGCGCGACCGGATCGCCTCGAGGACGGCCTGCACAGCGTATAGAAAGACGACAACGCCAAGAAGGGCGACCAGCGTCGGGACCTGTCGGCTCGGCAGCACCCGGTCGTAGACCTGAAGCATGAACAGGGAGCCGGTGAGCGTCAGGATGTTGATCGCCCCCGAGATCATGCCCATGGTCAGGAACGCAGCCCGGGAGCGGCCCAGGGCGCGCGCATAGGGAGATCCTGGAGTGGTCATGCCTTAAATACCCAATGAGGAGAGAACTGATGCGGTGTTTGYTAGTCTGAAGGCCGTACTCGCGTCTTGTTCGTCTCCGACAGCGTCTTGTGCCTTTACGACAACGAGAGCGGCACGGCGCCGGCCTCAGGCCTGGCGGTGTCGAACAGGTTCATCCGCTGACGCCAGCGCGGCCGCCTGTGCCTACCGGAGGTTGCCGCCGCCAGCGTCGTCGTTCGCATGGCCTCTCCCCGTATCGGGTCGTGAGAGGATCGGGATGTGCCCCAGATCATTCGTAACCGGGCTCATCTTCGAGACGGAGGCGAGCTCCCTGTGATGTTCATGGCCGCGGGGGCTGTGTCTCAGGCAGGAAGATGTCGCATTCCGCGGGTGTCGGTGTTGGCCGTCAGGTTTCGTCGCTGTGCATCGTCGACGAGGCGAGGGCAGTCTGCCTGGAGCGCACAGTCGCTTTTGAGATCGAGGAGATCGCAGTCAGCATCCGCAGATTTGCCGACCGGGTTGAGGGCGTGGCTCTTGAGACCGGCAGGTCAAGACGACCCTGTCGAGCCCGCTCAACAAGGCCGATCGTGGCGACACGCGCGGCGTAGCGCAGGATCCTGCGGGCCGGCGGGTATCGCGAGGTTCGTGTGAAGAGCCTCGAAAGCCAGCGCCTGAAGACGCCGCTGGGTGCGCTCAAGGCTTTGCCGCCGGGGGCGTCTCGATCTGGAAAACGAAGTGCGCGGGTTGCTCAAGGTCGATGGCGTCAAGCTGCTGGCGCGGCTTTACCGTGGCAAGAGTTATCAAGGCATTGGCGGACGTAAACAAGACGCATCGTCGTCTGCCGCCCTATGCACTCAGCTGTGCCGCACCGGCTGATCAGCTTCCCTCGAAGCCACAGAGTTGTTGAGGCCAGACTGAAACCGGATCGGGCCTGACGCTCGCCGTGTCGCTGCCTCTAGTTGCAAAAATCAACACAGATCGGATCACCCTATGGCCACAACGACCTTCACCTCTGGCGCGGACAAGTTGGTTGTTGCGGCGAGCGCGGATCCGTTCGACAGCACCAACGACGCGCCGACGCTTGGCTTTTATCAGGGCTTCGAAGCTGGTGACGCAGGCATTCTGGCTCGCGGCAATGGCTGGCATGGAAACATCGTCATCCATGACAGCGGCGATGACGGAATAGCCACCGCCGACGGAGGCAAATACGCGGTTTTCACCCAGAGCGAGGACACAGGTCCTTTCAGCCGCTTTGACGGCTATCGCAGCGACTTCGTGGACGGCCTGACCAGCAAGGTGAAGGTCTATCTCAAGACTGACTGGGCGGACGGCGAAGGCTTCGACTATTCGGTCGCGGCGACGCGGGCGGACGGCTCGCCTCTGCGTGACTTCATTTTCCATGTCACCAAGGATAGTTCGACGGGGCAGCTCCTGGTCGGCGCATCGAACAACACCAACTTCGATCCGCTCCAGGATCTGGAGTTGGGTGCGCACTCCGAAATTCCGAAGAGCGGCTGGTTCACGCTGCAACACGTCTTCCACAATGTCGCCGGCCATCTCGCGGTCGAGCTGAAGCTGATCGACGCCACCGGCGCTATCGTCTTCACRCAGACGCTCTCGACGACCGATTCGATCTCGGACGTGGGTGGCAACCGCTACGGCTGGTTCACCAATATCGACGTGGCGGGCGGCATCGCGGTCGACGCCATCTCGCTCGGCGACCTAGCCGGAAACCTCACCGAAACGGCAGGCGTCACCGGGAGCGCTGCCCCGCGCACCGTCACTGGCGAGATCCCGTTCCTGGATGCCGATCTTTCCGACAGCCACACGGTGTCGGTGGCGACACCGGCTGGAAGCGCCTATGTCGGTCAGCTGATCGCCACTGTCGCCAACGCCACGGCCGGGGCCGGGGACGGGGAAGGCATCGTCCGCTGGACCTTCTCGGTCGCCGACGCCGCCATCGACTTTCTGGCGGCAGGCGAGACGCGGACCCAGACCTATACCATCACGGTCAACGACGGCCATGGCGGAACGGCGACGCAGGACGTCACCATCACCCTCACCGGCACCAAYGACGCGCCGGTGCTGGCCAATGCGATCGCCGATCAGTCTGTCTCCGAAGATCAGACCTGGAGCTTCCAGATCCCTGCGAGCGCATTCTCGGACGTCGATGGCGATACGCTGACCTACAGCGCCAGCCTGGGCGACGGCTCGGCCCTTCCGGCATGGGTCACGTTCAATGCCGCGACCCGCACCTTCTCGGGCACGCCGCCGCTCAACTTCAACGGCTCACTCGATCTCAAGGTGACCGCCAGCGATGGCTCGGTCTCGGTCTCGATCTCCGACACCTTCACCCTGAGCATCGCGCCGGTGAACGATACGCCGGTGATCACGTCGAATGCTGGCGGGGACACGGCGACGGTTAGGGTCGCCGAGAACAGCACGGCGGTGACGACCGTCATCGCAGCTGACGCTGAGGCCGGCCAAACGCTGAGCTACTCGATCATTGGTGGCGCGGACGCGAGCAAATTCACGATCGGCTCATCGACAGGAGCGCTATCGTTCGTCACCGCGCCG
The DNA here is from genome assembly GCF_056406775.1 of Allobosea sp. P1_A7. NCBI lineage: Bacteria > Pseudomonadati > Pseudomonadota > Alphaproteobacteria > Hyphomicrobiales > Alloboseaceae > Allobosea > Allobosea sp. P1_A7. The sequence continues at coordinate 8,976 of NZ_JBFTZN010000307.1, read as the reverse complement.
AACTTTGAGCTGCCGACCGACGCGGGCGGCAATAATGTCTACGACGTTATTGTTCAGGCTTCAGACGGCCACGGCGGCATCGACACTCAGGCTATCGCGGTTTCGGTAACCGATGTCGTCGAGAACTTTGCAGCGCYCACYTTTGAACTCGCTRGCTTCGCGCCGGGCGCCGGCAATTGGAGTAACGACRACCTCTACAAGCGCGAGCTGGCCGATGTGAACGGGGACGGCAAGGCTGACATCGTCGGCTTCGGTCAAGCGGGGGTCTATGTATCACTCGCCACCGGCTCTGGGCACTTTGCAGCGCCCACYTTTGMACTCGCTGGCTTCGCGCCGGGCGCCGGCGRGTGGARCAGCGACGACCTCTACAAGCGTGAGCTGGCCGATGTGAACGGGGACGGCAAGGCCGACATCGTCGGCTTCGGTCAGGCCGGAGTCTATGAATCACTGGCCTCCGGCTTTGGGGACTTTGCGACGCCCCTCGCCGCCGAGGTTGATGCAGGGCCGCGCGATGGCCGCATCGCTACGATCCAGGGCGCCGGAGAAGAGGCCCTTCCTGGCGAACGCGGAAGCGATTTCATCTGGGGCTTGACCGCAGCCGAAACGCTCACCGGCAGCGCGGACAAAGTCGCGCCGGGCGGAGAAGCGGCGGACGATATGTTGGTGTTCGCCGCCAATGCCCCCGTCGACCATACGATCCGCAACGCTGGCGACGACGCCCTTCCGGGCGGAGGCGGAAGCGACTTCATCTGGGGCGTGACCGCAGGCGATACGCTCGCCAGTAGCGCGGACAAAGCCACGCCGGGCGGCGAAGCGGCGGATGATACCACAACTCCGTGCTTCTGACGAAGCGGGAGGACTGAAAGTGCCGGACACCGTCTCGGGCGGAGCACGGCCGCGGTCTCTCGCGGACGCGGGACTCTGGCCGATTAGTCGCCCGTGCAGAATCGGCAGGCGATTGATATTACGATTGGATTGAGGGCTCTGAAGTCGTCGATTTTTGCCGATTAGGCAGCTTCGCCCGTAGTTGTCTTGCAATTCGATCTGAGCGTCAGACCCTGATTCCATCTCCGTCACGGACGGCGATGGAGTGGCTTGGATGCGGCCGATGGAACCGGTGGAGAGCGGTCAGCGTGATCTGTTCCGGGCACGGCTCGACAAGATCATTGCCCTCGACCATGCCTTGGTCCGGCTGGCGCGGACGATTGACTGGAGCTACCTGCTGCGGTCCTTCGGCGCACGACCCGTCCGAGGAGGCGCTGTGCGAGCGTTGGGTCCAGAATCCGTATTTCCAGTTCTCTTGCGGCGAGGAGTTCTTCCAGCACGAACTGACCTTCGAGCGTTCTTCGCTCACCCGCTGGCGCCAGCGCATAGGCAAGGAGCAGTCGGCCGGTCGCCGTCAAAGCCGGCGCAACCAAACCGGCCGGGAAACGTAGTGTCAGTGTCGTTTTATCGTATCCGGGCCGCCCGGTTTAGCGCACGAAGAGCGCGAGTTGTGATCTGAGTGCCGTCCCGTAGCTGCTGACGCGAACGTACAGTCCGGGATCCTTTGCGGCATCGATCACCCGGCGCATCGCCGCGGGGACCAGGATTCCCTGGTCGCCAAGGCCCTGCCTCCAGGTTGCGTGACGAGGACGACTTCGATGCACCACGCGCGGCGTTGAGGACTGCGGTCCAGAGCATTTCCTCGTGCGCCGCATCAAGATCTGGACAAGCCACGAATTCATCGTGAGTGGCTGGCGCAGCGGCCACTTGGCTACAGCCACTCCCGGGAAGAACCTGAGAAGAACCTGCACGACTACGTTGGCATTCAGTCGCCTGCTAAGTTCTTGATTTCGTGGTGGGTGATGTAGGGCTCGAACCTACGACCCGCTGATTAAGAGTCAGCTGCTCTACCAACTGAGCTAATCACCCATACGCCACGAAGACGTTGCCTTTCTGCCGGCCGGAACCGCGTCAGGCAGGGGGCGTGTAACAAACGCCCCCTGCCCTGTCCACCCCGTTTGAGCAGAGTGATGAGGTTCTTCGGCGCAGAAAAATCGACCTTGTTCTCGACCCAGATCCGGCCCGCAGTCGCAGCGATCAGGCCGAAGACGACGACAGCGAGACCGCCCAGCACTGCGACCGGGATCGTGCCGATCACCGCGCCGAATTTGGGCGAGAAGCCGAGCACCAGTGCGATCACGCCCGCTGCGGCGAAGACCAGGGTCGAATAGACCCGCGTCACCGCCATCACGCCCATGTTTTCGGCATAGGTCGTGACGCCCGTGCCCCCGCCCGACCCGGCGATGATGGTCCCCAGCCCGTCGGCCATGAAGCCGCGCCCGATCAGCGGATCGAGGTTACGGCCGGTCATCACGGCAATGCCCTTGATATGCCCGAGATTCTCCGCGACCAGGATGATCGCGACCGGAGCGATCAGCGCCATCGCCTTGAAATCGAAGACCGGTGCGACGAAATTCGGCAAGCCGAACCAGGGCGCAGCGGCAATCTTTCCAAAATCGATCGTCGGAGCGCCGAAGGATGAGGCCGTGGCGGCGTAGACTACATAGGCCGTGAGGCCGCCGATCAGCACCGGCAGCCGCTGCGCCAGCCCGCGCCCGTACACCGCCACCAGCGCGACCGCGACGACGGTGAACAACGCGATCCACTTCGTATAGGGACTCGCCGAGATCATGTTCATCGCGACCGCGGTCAGGTTGAGACCGATCGCGGCGACAACCGCGCCGGTGACCACGGGCGGTAGCAGTTTCTCGATCCAGTTGGTGCCGACGGCCTGCACGATCAGGCCGATGGCGAAATAGACCGCGCCGCAGGCGATGATGCCGCCAAGCGCCACCCCGATATTCGCGTTGGGGCCAGCCCCGGCATAGCCCGTCGCAGCGATCACCACGCCGATGAAAGCAAAGGAGGAACCGAGATAGCTCGGCAGCTGCCCCCGGGTGATCACGAAGAAGAGCAGCGTCGCGATGCCCGAGAAGAAGATCGCGACATTGGGGTCAAACCCCATCAGCAGCGGTGCCAGCACTGTCGAGCCAAACATGGCAACGACGTGCTGCAACCCGGCGACGATCGTCTGCCCGGTCGGCAGCCGCTCATCCGGCATCACCGCGCCGGTTGTTTTCAATGTCCATTTCGGAAAATAGCCAGCCATGCCTCACGCTCCCCAGCCAAGCCGCGACCATGCTCGCGTCACGAAGGGACATAGAAGGCAAGCGCGCTGCCGCCGCCAAGACGGCGGCAGCGAAATCGCTGTGATTTCGGGGGAAAACCGGCTCTCCCCGGCAGCTCAGGAGGCGATCTGCGTTTGCCGATGGTGGCTCTGATCACCACGCTGGAAGAGACGATCCGCCGGCAGCGCCATTTCCGGATCGATATCGGCCCCGGCCCGCGCCTGGGACAAGGTCATCGCCAGCGATGTTTCATCAAGCGCCGGCATGGCGTCGAAGCCGGGCATCACGAAATAGCTCTGTTGGTAATCGTCGATGCGGTAGAGCGTACGCATCACGCGGACCGCATCGAAGGCGATGCGGTTGGGTGATGTGCTCTCGAGCGCGAAGATCGTCTCCCCCGGCGAGGAGGCGATGCCGGCACCGAAAATGCGCAGGCCGGACTTGGTCTCGATCAGCCCGAACTCGACGCTGTACCAGTAGAGCCGCGCCAGCCGCGCAAGATCGGCGGCATCATGCAGGCGCAATCCCGCTTCGCCATAGGCCGCGACGAAATCGGCATAGGACGGGTTCATCAGCAGCGGCACATGGCCGAAGATGTCATGGAAGATATCCGGCTCCTCGATGTAGTCGAACTCCTCTGGCCGCCTGATCCAGAAGCCCGCTGGGAAGCGGCGTGCCGCCAGATGCGTGAAGAAGACCCGGTCCGGCACCAGCCCCGGCACAGCCACGACCGTCCAGCCGGTCGCCGCTTCGAGCACGCGGTTCAGGTCGCGAAAATCGGGAATGCTATCGGCAGCGATGCCAAGCGCAGTGAGCCCCTCGAAATATTCGTCGCAGACGCGACCGCGGAGCAACTCGGCCTGGCGTCGATGCAGCCGCGACCAGGTTTCATGATCAGCCCGCGAATAGGCGTCGAAACATTGATCGACGACGAAATCCTCCGGTATTTCATGCGGCTTCAAGCCGGAGCGGGAGAACGGATCGGTCGACATGGCGCACCTCCCTTGCATGAAGGAAGGATGCGCAGAGCCGACGGTCATGTCCTGACCATTTCTTGTTCTTCGACACGTTTGTTGGCAGGATATGACGCGAATAAGTGGATTGAGGTCCGATCATGCCCCACCGCCCTGCAAACCCGTCTCGACTCGACGAGACCGATCGGCGGATCCTGCGCGCCCTGCAGCGTAACGGCCGGATCACCAACGCAGCTCTGTCCGAAGAGATCGGCATGGCGGCCTCGCCCTGCCTGCGCAGGCTCAAGGCGCTGGAGGAGGACGGCATCATTACCGGCTACCGCGCGGAACTGGACCGCCGCGCCCTAGGCCACGGCGTCGAAGCCTATGCCTTCGTCAAGCTCTCGCAATCCGACCCCGACTGGAGGACCCGGCTGGTCGAGAAGCTCAAATCCTTCGAGGAGGTGATCTCCTGCCAGGCCATGACCGGCGAATGCGACCTGCTCGTTCATATCGTCGCGGACGATATCGAGGCCTATGGCGAATTCGCGATGCAGCGCCTGCTGACCCTGCCGGGTGTCGCGGACATGCGCTCCTCCTTCGTGCTGGCGACGATCAAGGCGGACGAGGGCTGGCCGGTGTGAGACCGTGCGGACGTCTCGCACGCGTCGTGCTATTCTGCGTCCCTATGCCCGCCGCGCGACCGCGGCCAAGCGGAGCGTGATGGGGAGGCCTGGCTCATGGCCACATCCAGTGCCTTTGGGGATTTCGAGCATACGGGCTGGGGCACCGCGACGGTCGCGCTCGCCTATCATCGCAACCTTGGCGAAGTGACGTCGGGCTGCGTCCCCGAACTGATCCGCGCCGCCGAACTGAGATCTGGAGACAGGGTACTCGATGTCGCCTGTGGCGTCGGCTATGTGGCGGCCGCCGCGCGTGACCATGGCGCAGACGCCGTCGGCCTGGACTTTTCCGCTGTCCAGATTCGGTTGGCGCAGCAGACCTATCCGGGAATCCGCTTTGTAGAGGGCAATGCCGAGGCGCTTCCCTTTGCCGATGGTGAGTTCGATGCCGTCCTCAACGCCTTCGGATTGCCCCACCTGCCCGATCCGGACAAGGCACTGGCCGAGGCCTGCCGCACTCTCAAACCCGCCGGGCGCTTTGCCTACGCCTCGTGGAGCGACGCGACGAAGTGCATCGGTTTCTCGATGGTCTATGACGCGATCCACGCTCATGGCTCGCTGGACGTGGGGCTGCCTCCCGGCCCCAACTTCTTCAGCTATGGCGAACCGGGCTTCGCCGCCCAGTTGCTCGCCCGAGCCGGTTTCGTGAATATATCGACCGTGGAAGTCCCGCTGGTCTGGCGCGTTTCATCTCCCGACGCGATCATCGACGCCATTTCATCCGGCACGGTCCGCGCCGCAGCTGTCCTGCGCCTGCAGCGTCCGGAGAACCTGGCCAGGATCAAGGAATATCTGCGCGAACGGGTCTCCGCATACGAGCGCAACGGCATCTATGCCATGCCGTCGCCGGCCCTGGTCGCCAGAGGTAGCAAGCCCGGCTGACGAAGCATCACCGGTCTCGTCACAAACAGCCGGAACATCACTTTACCGCAAGCCCCCGGGACGAACTCATCGTCTCGCCCCGGGCTCCGCAGTTGAAGGGTGGCAGCTACTCCGCAGCCGCCTGCGCATGCACGCGCGCACCACGCGCGATCAGCTTGTTGAGCGCCGAGAGATAGGCCTTGGCCGAAGCGACCAGAGTGTCGGGGTCGGCGCCGCGGCCAGTGACCGACGCACCACCCTCGGAGAGCCTGACAGAAACCTCGGCCTGGGCATCGGTGCCCTCCGTGACGGCATGCACGTCGTAGAGCTCCAGATGGGCCTCGTGCGGCACGATCGCCTTGATCGCCTTGAAGACTGCGTCGATCGGCCCGTTGCCTTCGGCTTCCTCGGCGACGACGCGCCCTTCGACATCCAGCTTCATCATGGCCCGCTGCGGGCCACGCGTGCCGGCGATCACCGTCAGCGAGACCAGCTTCACGCGGTCATGCGCAGTTGCGATGTTCTCGTCGACCAGCGCTTCGATATCCTCGTCATAGACGTGCTTCTTGCGATCGGCCAAGGCCTTGAACCGGGTGAAGGCGTCCTCCAGCTGGTTGTCGCCGAGATCGTAGCCCATGTCCTTCAGCTTGGAGCGGAAGGCGGCGCGCCCCGAATGCTTGCCCATCACCAGTGAGGTCTTGGTCACGCCGACCGAGGCGGGCGTCATGATCTCATAGGTCTGCTGGTGCTTCAGCATGCCGTCCTGGTGAATGCCGCTCTCATGGGCGAAAGCGTTCCGACCGACGATCGCCTTGTTGTACTGCACCGGGAAGGAGCAGGCGGTGGAAACCGCCTTCGACGCACGCATCAGCATGGCCGACTCGATGCCGGTATCGTAAGGTAGCACGTCGCCACGGACCCGCAGCGCCATCACCACYTCTTCCAGCGCCGCGTTGCCCGCGCGCTCGCCGATGCCGTTGATCGTGCATTCGACCTGCCGGGCACCGCCCTCGATGCCGGCCAGCGAATTGGCGACAGCCAGGCCGAGATCGTTATGGCAGTGCACCGAGAAGATCGCCTTATCGGCGTTCGGCACGCGCTCGCGGATCGAGCTGAACATGGTGCGATACTCGTCCGGCGTCGCGTAGCCGACGGTATCGGGCAGGTTGATCGTCGTCGCCCCCGCCTTGATCGCTGTCTCGACCGCCCGGCAGAGATACTCGATCGGCGTGCGCGTCGCATCCATCGCCGACCACTCGACATCCTCGACCAGGTTGCGCGCCTGGGCGACGGTCCTGGTGATGATCTCCAGAACCTCATCCTCGGTCTTGCGCATCTGATGCTGCAGATGGATCGGAGAGGTCGAGACGAAGGTGTGGATGCGCGGCTTCACCGCGTGGCGGACGGCTTCCCCTGCCCGAGCGATATCGGCGCTGATGGCGCGCGCCAGCCCGGCGACCGTTGCGCGCTTGATCCGCTTGGCGATTTCCGAGACGGCCTCGAAATCGCCGTCGGACGCGATCGGGAAACCGGCCTCGATGATGTCGACGCCCATCGCGTCCAGCACATCCGCGACCTCCAGCTTCTCCTCGAAGGTCATGGTGGCGCCGGGGCATTGTTCACCGTCACGCAGAGTGGTGTCGAAGATCAGCACCCGGTCCTTGGAGGATGCAGTCTGGGAAGCGTTGGTCATGGTCGTGATCCTGAATGGGTCGCGCCGCGGTCGTTCAGATGGGCGCTTTAGGTCTGGAAGGCGGTTCTCGTCACTCCCCTGAGCGCCCAGGCATGCATGCCCGGCCGGCCCTCAGGGGCGGCTAAGGAGAAGAAGCTGACCAAGGCCAAGCGGAGCGCGCATGCCGACCGTCCGTGCGGCAGCACGGCTCAGGATCCAGGCATGGGTGGCAGATGCGGCCACGGGCGTTCCTCGTTCGACTGGACACGATGTAACCGAAAGCACCCGCGGTGCGCAAGCATGTGACGCATGCGAAGTTAGCGGCGTCATCTCGGCCGCAATCTCACTATCCTGCCCGAGCCGCAGCTGCTGGCGCGGCCTATGTTGTCCGCGCCCTGCGAATCGCATTCGATCGTCGGGCAGGCTGGGGAGAAATATCCGATGATGCGCTACGACCGCCGCACGATCGGTCTTGCGGTCGGGCTGACCTTCCTTGCCGGATATGTCGATGCGCTCGGCTTCATCAGCCTTGGCGGTTTCTTCGTGTCCTTCATGACCGGGAATACGACGCGGCTCGGGATCGAACTCGCCAACGGCCATCTCGGCGGCATCGCGCTGGCGGGCGGCATCATCATGCTCTTCATTGGCGGCGTGGTGCTCGGCTCGCTCGTCGGACATTTCGCCAGCGCAAAGCGTCATGCCGCCGTGCTGGCAGCTCTGACGACCTGCCTCTTCATTGCCGCCCTGGCCGGCAGGCTGGGAGAGACCGGCATCAGCATCGCCATGCTCGCCATCGCCATGGGCATGGAAAACGCCGTCTTCCAGCGCGACGGCGAGGTCACGATCGGACTGACCTACATGACCGGCACGCTGGTGAAGATGGGGCAACGCATCGCCGGCGCCCTGCTTGGCGGCTCCCGACTCGCCTGGCTGCGCCATTTCACGCTCTGGCTCGGGCTGCTGAGCGGAGCGGTTGCCGGCGCTTTCGCCCATAACATGATCGGGCTCGACGCAATCTGGCTGGCGGCCGCTTTCTCGGCGCTCCTGACACTGACCGCCTCCCGTCTCTTGCTGACGGACTGAACGGCGAATGGAGGCGATTGGAACGGCGCGGGGAATCGGTCATTGTCCCGGCCATTCGCCAGCCGGAGCCTGCATGCGATGCGCGCCACTTCGTTCTTGATCCCCGCCCTCGCCGGCTTCCTTCTCGCCGCCTGCCAGACAGCAGGACCACCGCCCGCCCCGGCTCCGGAGCAGGCAGCACCGGGCGTGACGCCCAGCACCTTCCGCATGCCGAGCGGATCGGGCTGCTCGGGCGAGGTCGAACGTTTCCAGGCGGTGATGGATAACGACCTCGCAACTGGCCACACCACCAAGGGCGTGCACAGCCGCGTCAGTGCCGAGATTGCCAATGCCCGCACGAGTTGCGCCGCGGGCAATGACGCCAGGGCGATCTCCCAGGTGCGCGCCACCAAGTCACGGTTCGGTTATCCGTAAGGCTTCTGTAATGGGCCTTTGATCGTCAAGTCCCTCTGAACGATATCTCGTCGCCAGGATCATGCTTCTGTCCGTGGTCAGTACGAAGACCGCCACACCATGCCATCAGATCCAGAGCCGACAGGTCAATCTAGGGG
>NZ_JBFTZN010000306.1:0-6975 GCF_056406775.1 Allobosea sp. P1_A7 | reverse complement strand
CGGCGGCGCTGCGGGCCGGGTCACTGGTTGCGGTCGCAGCGACCGTGCCGCGACGCCGCTTCTACGCCCTACAGCACAAGGAGCGCTATGTCGGCCGGGCCGCGCAGGCCTTTCTGTCGCTCCTGCGCGAGYAGGCCGGCGCGGCCGAACCTGGCAGCGGGCGCATCTGATCCCAGACCGCTCCCGGCCCGAACCGCTGCCGGCCCGGCGGCTCCATCCGAAGCGTCAGCGCTGGCGTGGCTGATTGTTGTCGACGACCTGCTGGTAGGCGACGAGGTCGAGGAACGCCTCGGCCTCGGCGACCTTGCCGTCCTTCATCCGGAACACCAGGCGAACTGGTTGCGATAGGGATGTCCGCCAGTCGTCGTGGCCGTCGCGTCGAAGCGGACGATCACCCGGTCGCCGACGGCCCAGATGTGCCGGACCTGGGGAACGAGCGGGGTCGCGAGGCGGCTGACCAGCGGCACGGAGGCCCGCTCAATGAAATCCGTCATGCCGCGATAGGTGCCCGCGACGGAACCGGAGCCCGGAATCGTCCAGACGATGTCGGGGGCCAGCAGCTGCTGGAAGACATTGTCCCCGGCGGCCCAGCGCTGGAACGCGTCGCGCACGATGGTCTCGTTGCGTGCGGTGTCGGCCTGGGCCGGCGCGGCGATGGCCGGCGCGATGGCCAGGGCGACGATGGCCGCAAGCCCGATGCGCCGGGCGGCGGTCGCAGGTCGATTGAATGGGGCAGCAGAGTTCATTGAACGTCTCCTTCGCTTCAGGGTGGTTGGGAAAGCGGCCCGGGCGACCACCGCGCGGGGCCGCCACTGCCGGAAATCCGGCTTACGGGGCCGTCGCGGAGGACGGCCGGACACGCCGGCGAAGAACCATGCCGGCATGGTGGAGGGTGTCGTTGTCGACGAAGTCGCCGTCGGCGGTGAAGCCGGTATCGTCCCAGTATTCGATGTGTCGGCCTGTCACTTCGTATCGCCCGCGATAGGCGCCCTCGCGGTTGCCGCGCGCCTCGACATAGCGGCCGTCCGGCAGGAGTTCGTGGCGGATCCGGTTGTCGTCGGTGACCCACATGTCGACAAAGGGATGAGTGGCCTGCGTCATGGGTTTCTCCGCGAAGGCAGCACCTGCAAGCGCCGCCACGACACCCGTCGCGACGGTAATGACCCCGGCCCGCATCAGTGCGGCGCCCTGGTCGAGCGGACGACGATCTCGTTGACGTCCACGTCCTCGGGCTGCTCCAGCGCGTAGCGGACGGCCCGACCGATGGCGTCAGGCTGGAGCGCAATGCTCCGGTAGGTCTTCATGGCTTCGGCCGCCGCGCGATCGGTGATCGTACCGGCGAGCTCGCTCTCGACGACGCCGGGATGGATGCAGGTGACCCTGATGTCGCTGCGCTCCTGGCGCAGGCCGTCCGAGATCGCCCGGACGGCATATTTCGTGGCGCAGTAGACGGCCGCCGTCGGCGAGACGCTGAGCGCACCGATCGAGGCGATGTTGACGATGTGGCCGGAGCCCCGGGACGTCATCTCCGGCAGGACCGCGGCGATTCCGTAGAGGACGCCCTTGATGTTGACGTCGACCATGCGGTCCCACTCGTCGACCTTCAGGGAGGCCATCGGCGAGAGCGGCATCACGCCGGCATTGTTGACGATGACGTCGATCCGCCCGAACTGCTGACGGGCTGCGTCGGCGAAGCGCAGGACGTCGTCCTGCCGCGTCACATCCAGGCGGCGATAGTCGACCTTCGCGCCGCCCTGCCGAAGCTCTTCGGCGAGGGCATCGAGTCGCTCGACCCTGCGTGCGCCCAGCATCAGACGGGCTCCGGCGGCGGCGAGCTCGCGGGCGATGCCGACGCCGATGCCGCTTGATGCCCCGGTCACCAGAACGGTCTTGTCCATAGCCATGGTCCAACTCCTCTCGCTTGGTCCGCTGCGTGATGCGGAACCCGTGATCGAGGAGATAGGCGCCCGGCGCTGTCGCCGGTATCTAGCCAGGAGGCGACGCTATGGTTAGACTTTCTAACCAATGGCGACCGACCTCAACGCGCTCGCGACCTTCGTCCTGGTCGCCGAGGAACGAAGCTTCCGGGCAGCCGCGGACCGGCTAGGCGTGACGCGCTCGGCCGTCAGCCAGACGATCAGGCGGCTCGAGGACGCAATGGGCATTGCCCTCGTCCACCGCACCACCCGCAGCGTCGGCCTCACCGAAGCCGGCGAGCGTCTCCATGCCGACATCGCCCCGTCGCTGGCCGATATCCGCGCGGCGACCGAGGCTGCTCATCAACTCGGCTCCGGACCGCGCGGCCAGTTGCGGCTGGCGGTCTCCTCGATCGCAGAGAGTTTCCTGTCAGGCCCGCTTCTCACCAGTTTCGGGGTGGCATGCCCGGACGTGCAGCTGGACGTCCTGGTGACGGATGACGAGATCGACATCGTCGCCTACGGCTATGACGCGGGCGTGCGGCTCGGCGAGGTCATCGAGCAGGACATGATCGCCGTTCCCGTCTCCGCCCCGCAACGGCAACTCGCCGTCGGCGCTCCCGGCTACCTGGCGCGCCGGGGGACGCCGATCCATCCGCGCGAGCTCGCGGCGCATCGCTGCATCGGCTGGCGCCCGGCGCCACGAGCGGCTCCCTACCGGTGGGAGTTCACGGAGGCGGGCCAGGATTTCGCGGTTGACGTGAAGCCGGAGGCCACCACCAACGATATGGCGCTGATGATCCGCATGGCGGTCGCGGGCGGCGGCATCACCATCGGGCTGGAGGAAACATTTCGACCGTCCATCCAGCGCGGGGAGCTCGTTCCCGTGCTCGAAGAATTTTGCCCGTTCTTCCCGGGGTTCTTCCTGTATTATCCGAGCCGCCAGAACATGGCGCCGAAGCTGCGCGCCTTCGTCGATCACATCCGCAAGAGCCGGAAGCGCTCGGTCGGCTCGGCGAACGCGTCGCGCATGCCAAGGTCGGCATAGGCGCCCGCCACCGCCCTCGAACGCCCCCTATCGCGGCCGAGGACTGGCGCGTGACATGCGCGTTCGCTGGGCTGGGAAGAGCGGACCAGCGCAACGACGGTCCCGCTTCACGCCCTTCTGCAGGCGCATGGCTGGTATCAGCCGCGTCCTCGCTGTCGATCAAGCGCACCCTGCAATTGCCCGACGCGGATGGCCAATGCCTCCTTGGTCAGATTGATCCCTTCGGGTGCTCCATCAATCGACAAGAGCACGCCGCGCTCAGCCATTTCGAGCTGCTCCTGCGCAAGTTCCAGGTGCTTCTGCATGATCTGCGTGACGCGGTCCTTGGCCTCCTGGTCCGTATCCATAGGGCCCTCGCTTCTTCGCTCCTGATCAGGCGACGATCTCACAACCGGGGCGACGCGCCAAATAGTCTGCGGCTTCGCCATCCCGGTCCAAGCCAAGGGGACAGCGTGGCGCCGTGAGGAGGCCGTGGCCCATGTCCGGCCCGGTCCCCGGGGTGTCAGGCGGAATAATCGGCGGCCATCGTCTCGTCGGCCGCGATCGAATGGGCCTTCAACGCCCGGAAGAGCAAGGTCAGCACGACGGCGATGACGAGGTTCAGGACCAGCGTGTAGACGGCGGTGTAGCCCGGGAAGACATGCCCGCCAAAGCTGAGCGGAAAGGTCGGCGTCAGATTGGACGCGAAGGCCATCAGCGTGCCGGCGACGATCCCGGCCAGCCAGCCGATCAGCAGCGCCCAGCCGTTGAACCAACGCGTATAGACGCCGAGCATCACCGCCGGCAGCGTCTGGATGATCCAGATGCCGCCGAGCAGCTGCAGCTGGATGGCATATTGCGTCGGCACGAACAGGATGAAGACGAGCGCACCCAGCTTGACGACCAGCGAAACCCATTTCGCCATCTGGGCCTCCTGCCGGTCGGTCGGGTTCCGGTTGATGAACTCCCGGTGGATGTTGCGGGTATAGAGATTGGCGGCCGCGATMGACATGATCGCCGCCGGAACCAGGGCGCCGATGCCGATGGCGGCGAAGGCGATGCCGACGAACCAGGCCGGGAAACTGTGCAGGAACAGGGCCGGCACCGCGAAATTATTGCCGAACTCGGCAAAGCCCGCCGCATATTCMGGCATGCTGCGGACGCCGGCGGCGATCGCGAAGAAGCCGAACAGCGCGAGAATGCCGAGCAGGAAGGAATAGGCCGGCAGCATGGCGGCGTTGCGCCGGATGGCCTTGCCGCCATTGGCGCTGAGAATGCCGGTGATGGAATGCGGATAGAGGAACAGCGCCAGCGCCGATCCGAGCGCCAGCGTCGCGTAGGTGCTGTAGGCCCCGGTCGAGCCGGGGGGCGGCGTTTCGAGCAGGACCTTCGTGTCCGGCACCGCGGCGAAGATCTTGGCAAAGCCGCCGAGCTGGATCGGGATGATGATGATCGCGGCAAAGGCGGTGACATAGATCAGGATGTCCTTGACGATCGCGATCGAGGCCGGCGCGCGCAGGCCGCTCGAATAGGTGAAAGCCGCCAGGACCAGGAAAGCGAAGATCAGCGGCAGGTCGGCGGCAAGGCCGGTCCCGGAAATGCCGAGCGCGCCGATGACCACCTGGATGCCGACGAGCTGCAGCGCGATATAGGGCATGGTCGCGAGGATGCCCGTGATGGTCACGGCGAGCGCCAGCCAGCGATTGCCGAAGCGGCCGCGGACGAAATCGGCGGCGGTGATGTAGCCGTGCCTGTGGCAGACATGCCAGAGCCTGGGAAAGACCAGGAACAGGATCGGGTAGATCACGATCGTGTAGGGCACGGCGAAGAACGCCACCGCCCCGGCGCCGAAGGCGAGAGCCGGCACGGCGATGAAGGTATAGGCGGTGTAGAGGTCGCCGCCGACCAGGAACCAGGTGATCCAAGTGCCGAATCTGCGGCCGCCGAGGCCCCATTCGTGCAGCTGGTCGAGATCTGCCTTGCGCCAGTTGGCGGCGGCGAAGCCGAGCCACGTGATGAAGCCGAACAACGCCACGAACACCGTGGTGGCGGTCCAGTTCACGTCATGCATGACACGCTCCTGTCGGAGCTCGTCGTCGTCAGGCACAGGGTCTGGTCGGGCGAGCTAGTCCTTGGTCCCGAAGTAGACGGTGGCGGTGAAGGCGGCTCCGATCAGCACCCAGAGCATCTGGTACCAATAGAAGAACGGAATGCCTGCCCAGACCGGGTCGAGCCGGTTGTAGAACGGCGGCCAGAGTACCGCGATGAACTGGACGATGAAGAGCAGGTACCACCAGCTCCATCCGCCCCGACGTTCCCCGGAGCCGTTCATTCCGAACCCTCCCGACATCGTGCCTTTGGGCCAGATTAGACAGTATGCTCCTCTCGGGCATTGTCTGGCAATGTCTCTCCGAATACCTGCGACAACGAGAACAGATGCTTGCGGGCTTTGGAAACGAACAGCATCCGGGTCACGGCCTCTTGCTTGGGCATCGCCCCCGGAGGCTGGTATAAACGGGTCCTGCGCAAGCGACGGGTCGCGGAATACGGCCGCCAAGGACAGGTCCGTCGACGAACAGCATGTCCATGCGGGCCGAAACGGCAAGATCGAGGTCCCCGATGACGCGACATCAACCGGCCAAGCCGCAGCTTCTGTCCCGTGCCGAGCGCTACGCCGCCGGCAAGGCCCTGCGCGGCAAGGTTCCGCGCGAGAGCCATGCCGACTGGGCGCCCCGCTCCAGCAGCGACGCTGTCGCCATTCTCGCCGGGACCGATGACAGCCGCATTCCGGAGCTTCTGCCGATCCGCTACGAGCGCATGATGCTGAGCCCGTTCGCCTTTCTGCGCGGTGCGGCGGCCGTGATGGCGGAAGATCTGGCCGGCCTGCCATCGGCCGGTCTGCCCGTTCAGGCCTGCGGCGACTGTCATCTCATGAATTTCGGCGCCTTCACCACGCCGGAAGAGAACGTCCTGTTCGACATCAACGATTTCGACGAAACGCTGCCGGGCATCGACTTCGCCGTCGATCTCAAGCGCCTGGCCGCCAGTGTCGCTGTGGCAGCGCTCGACGCCGGATTTTCCAGGAGGACCGCCCGGCTCACCGTTGCAGCGACGGTGAGCGCCTATCGCCGCCGGCTGCGCAGGCTGGCCAAGCTCACTCCGCTGGAGGCCTGGCATGCGCGCACCGAACTCGGAGAGGAACTGGAGCGGATCGACGACCCGACGCTGCGCAAGCATGTGCAAGGCCTGCTCACCAAGGCGTCGCGCAATCCGCAGCAGGACAGCAACTTTCCCCGCCTGCATACCGGGGCGGACGGCTCCTGGGGCATCGAGGACCGGCCGCCGCTGATCTACCATCTGCCTGAGGAACGCGACAGCACGCGCTCGCTGCAGGCCCACAAGGTCTTCCATCACTATCGCGAGACCCTGCCGCCCGAGCGCCGCGTGCTGGTGACGCGCTACGGCCTGCGGGACCTCGCCTTCAAGGTCGTCGGCGTCGGCAGCGTCGGCACGTTCTGCGTCGTAGGCCTGTTCATGACGGCCGATGACGAGCCGTTGTTCCTGCAGGTCAAGGAAGCCCAGACCTCGGTCCTCGCCCGGCTGACGAAGAGCAAGAACCCGGGGCCACCGCATCAGGGACAGCGGGTGGTGGAAGGCCAGCGCATGCTGCAGGCGGCCAGCGACGTCTTCCTGGGCTGGGCGGATGACAGCGCCAGCGGGCGGCATTTCTACGTTCGGCAACTCAAGAACCGCCGCCTCGGATCGATCGCCGAAGTGGTGGAGGGCCAGGCCCTGACGGCCTATGCCGAACTCTGCGGCCGCACGCTTGCACGCGCGCATGTCCGCTCGGGCGATGCGGCGACGATCGCCGGTTACATGGGGGCGTCGGGGATCTTCGACGACGCCTTGACCAGTTTCGCGATGGCCTATGCCGCGCAGACCGCACTGGACCACGAGGCGCTCGTTGCAGCCAAGGGGCCCGTCAAGACAGCGCAGGAGCGAGCCAAAGCAGCATGAAGGGCCGCGCGGCCC
>NZ_JBFTZN010000305.1:0-7004 GCF_056406775.1 Allobosea sp. P1_A7 | reverse complement strand
CTCGACAAGTATTCACTGGCTGACGCGGTCCGGATTTCGACCTTCCGGTCCCTCTCTCGAGCACCGCGAGCYGCGCTGTGTGATGACCGGGGGGAGAGCGAATGGTTGCCGGGCTGACTGTCGCAGAACGCCAGAGTGCCATCACGATATCAGCGCTTGTCGCCTTCTGCGGGCTCGTGATGGCGATCGCCGGGCACGACGACCTCATGGGGGTTCATGGCGTCATCGTCCTTCTCTGCGGGCTCGGCGGYGTCTTCCTGGTCCTGTCGAAGTATTTCGAGCCGGAGCCATCCGATGAGCGYCTGGYGCACTACTACGATGACCCGACCAAGGTTGGCATCGTGCTCGCCCTCGCCTGGGGCGTCGTCGGCATGTTTTTCGGGGTCTGGGTTGCCGCGCTCCTCGCCTGGCCCGACCTGACCTTCGACGCCGCCTGGGCGAGTTTCGGYCGCATTCGSCCCGTCCATACCTCAGGCGTGATCTTCGGCTTCGGCGGMAACGCGCTGATCGCCACCTCCTTCCATGTGCTGCAGCGCACCACGAGGGCCCGCCTGCCGGATCAGATCAGCCCSTGGTTCGTGCTGCTSGGCTACAACCTGTTCTGCGTGATCGCCGCCAGCGGCTATCTGATGGGGCTGACCCAGTCCAAGGAATATGCCGAGCCCGAATGGTATGCCGACATCTGGCTGGTCGTCGTCTGGGTCGTCTACTTCCTGATCTATATCCGCACCCTGCAGCGGCGGAAGGAGCCGCATATCTACGTCGCCAACTGGTACTACATGGCCTTCATCCTGGTCGTGGCGGTGCTGCACATCGTCAACAACCTGGCYGTGCCGGTCTCGTTCGGCCATGCGAAAAGCTATTCGCTGTTCTCCGGCGTGCAGGATGCGATGACGCAGTGGTGGTACGGCCACAACGCGGTCGCCTTCTTCCTGACCTCGGGCTTCCTCGGGATGATGTACTACTACCTGCCCAAGCGGGCGGACCGGCCGATCTTCTCCTACCGGCTGTCGATCATCAGCTTCTGGGGCATCACCTTCATGTATATGTGGGCGGGCTCGCACCACCTGCACTACACCGCCCTGCCGCAATGGGTGCAGACGCTGGGCATGACCTTCTCGGTCGTGCTGCTGGTGCCATCCTGGGCCTCGGCCGGCAATGCACTGGCGACCCTCAACGGTGCCTGGCACAAGGTTCGCGACGATGCGACGCTGCGCTTCATGATGGTCGCCGCCGTCTTCTACGGCCTGTCGACCTTCGAAGGCTCGTTCATGGCGATCCGGGCCGTCAATTCGCTGTCGCACTACACCGACTGGACGGTCGGCCATGTCCATGCCGGCGCGCTCGGCTGGGTGGCGATGATCACCTTCGGCTCGCTCTACGCGCTGGTGCCGTGGATGTGGAAGGTCGATCAGATCTATTCGCCCAAGCTGGTCGAGGTCCATTTCTGGCTCGCACTGTCGGGAACCGTCATCTACGTCTTCTCGATGTGGAACTCGGGCATCATCCAGGGCCTGATGTGGCGCACCTATAACTCCAGCGGCACGCTCGCCTTTTCCTTCATCGACAGCGTCGTCGCGATGCATCCSTACTACATCGCGCGAACGGTCGGAGGCCTGCTGTTCCTGCTCGGGGCGATCGTCGCCTCCTACAATGTCGGAATGACGATCCGGATGGCGCGCGCGCGGACTGCGCCGCAAGCGGCCGATCCCGACCAGCCTGCCCTGCCAGTGGCCGGGCCGGCGCTGCAGCCGGGGGAGTGAGACCATGGCCGAGTTCTTCCATCGCAGGCTCGAACGCAGCGCCATCGGCTTCGTGCTGGCCATCATCGGCGTCTCGGCGATCGGCGGCTTCGTCGAGATCGCGCCGCTCTTCACCATCCACGAGACGGTCGAGACCGCGCCCGAGATGCGCGTCTACACACCGCTCGAAACGGCCGGGCGCAACATCTATATCCGCGAGGGCTGCTATGCCTGCCACAGCCAGATGATCCGCACGCTGCGCGACGAGGTCGAACGCTATGGACCCTATTCGCTCGCGGTCGAGTCGAAATACGATCATCCGATGCTGTGGGGCTCGAAGCGCACCGGCCCGGACCTGGCGCGGCTCGGCGGCAAATACTCCGACKCCTGGCATGTCGCGCATCTGATCAATCCGCGCGAGGTGGTGCCGCAATCGGTCATGCCGAAATATGGCTGGCTGATGCGCAACGAGTTGCGAACCGAGGATCTCGGCCAGCACCTCGCCGCRCTGCGCGTTGTCGGCGTGCCCTATACCGATGCGATGATCGCGAATGCGAGCGCCGATGCCTATGGCCAGGCCMRCCCCGAYAGCCCCTATGCSAGCGGCGTCAGCGAGCGMTACGGCGAGGCCACCACCATGCGGGCGTTCGACGGGCAGCCAGGCCGCCTGACGGARATGGACGCGGTGGTTGCTTATCTCCAGGTCCTGGGCCGSCTGACCGATGCGGCGCATCGGCTGACGGCGKCCACGGCAAGGTGAGRCGATGGACATCGATCATCAATCGCTCGTCGGCTTCGCCAAGAGCTGGGGGCTTTTCTACCTGATCGCGCTGGCAGCGGGCGTGCTGATCTATGCTCTGTGGCCCTCGAACCGGGCCCGCTTCGACCGCGCCAAGAAGAGCATTCTCGACAAGGACGACAGGCCGRGGGACTGAAACATGGACCAKGCGAAGCGGGACCCCGTCACGGGACAGTTGACGACCGGTCACGAGTGGAACGGCATCGAGGAACTCGACACGCCGATCCCGCGCGTGGTGCTGTTCTTCCTGGCGGCCTCGACGCTGTTTGCGGTGGTCTATTGGCTGCTGATGCCGGCCTGGCCGCTCGGCTGGACCTATACGAAGGGTCTGCTCGGCAACGACCAGCGCCAGATCGTGGCCCGCCAGGTCCAGGATGCGGCAGCCGAGCGCGCCGGCTGGACCCAGCGCATCGCCAACGCCTCGTTCGCGGAGATCGCCGCCGACCCCGCGCTGATGCGCCATGTGCGCGACACCGGGCGGGCCCTGTTCGGCGACAACTGCGCCGTCTGTCACGGCAGCGATGGCAAGGGCGGACCAGGCTTCCCCAATCTCGCCGCGGGCTCGTGGCTCTGGGGCGGCGAGCCCGAGGCGATCGCCGAGACCATCCGCGTCGGAATCAATGGAACAAGCGGGCAGACGCGCGCCGCGCAGATGATGGCCTTCGGCCGCGATGGCATGCTCGACCGCGAGCAGKTGTCAAACGTCGTCGCSTATGTCCTCTCGCTTTCCGGGCAKCCGCTCTCGGAGGCGGACCAGGCGCGTGTGCCCGCCGGCAAGCAGGTGTTTGCAACGACCTGCATCGCCTGCCACGGCGAGGACGGCAAGGGGCGGCACGATCTCGGCGCGCCGGACCTGACCGACGCCAACTGGATCTATGGCGGCGATCCGCAATCGGTCTTCGACAGTGTCCATAACGGGCGCCAGGGYCATATGCCGAGCTGGGAAGGCCGCCTSTCGCCGACCGACATCAAGYTGCTTGCGCTCTATGTCGGCACGCTGCGGGACGGCGCACGATGAGCCCCGCAACCAACGGGCAAGCGCGGCGGCCCGGCAGCCGGCGGGCGCTCTGGCTGGCGCTGCTGATTGCAGGAGCCGCGCTCGTCGCCTTCGCCAATGCGCATCTGGTCTATGTCGCYATYGGTTCGCAGCCGGACTGCGTGCCGCATGCGAAATCGGCGGGCGAAGCAGGCACGTTTCGTGCCGCCCGCCCGGCCTGCTGAAGCGGGGAGGAGCATCGTGGGCACGATCAAAGACGGCCAGATCGAAAACGGCCAGGACATCCCGCTGCCCCTCGCCGCACAGCGACGGCGCAACCTGCCGGCAGGCGCGGCCCTGGCCTGGCTCGGAGCAGGCTGGCGCGATCTCTGCCACAGCCCCGTGCCGAGCCTGCTCTATGGAGCGGCGGTGTTCCTGGTGTCGCTCGGCATCGTCTGGGGGCTGTTCCGCTACGAACTCGACTACATCCTGCTGCCCGCTCTCGCCGGCTTCATGGTGGTCGGGCCAATCCTGGCGATCGGCCTCTACCAGAAGAGCCGCGACATCGAGGCCGGCCGCGCCGTCAGCCTCGCGCGCATGATCTTCGTCAAGCCGGCCTCCGGCGGCCAGGTCTGGTACACCGGCGCCATCCTGTGCCTGCTGATGCTGGTCTGGATGCGGGCYGCGGTAATCATCTATGCGCTGTTCTTCGGCTTGCGGCCGTTCCCCGGTCTCAAGGATGTCCTCGCCATGCTGGTCTCGACGCCGGAGGGCTGGGCGATGCTGCTGGTAGGCACGGTGGCGGGCGGCCTGTTCGCGGCCTTCTCCTTCGCCATCAGCACCTTCGCGATCCCGATGCTGCTCGACGAGAGGGTCGACGCCTTCACCGCGATGGGCACCAGCATCTCGCTGGTCTGGAACAACCTGCCGGTGATGCTCGCCTGGGGCGCGATCGTGCTCGCGCTCTTCCTCCTGAGTGTGGCGACCGGGCTGCTCGGGCTGATCATCGTCTTCCCGCTGCTCGGCCACGCGACCTGGCATAGCTATCGGGCGATCAGATGAGCTGCTGCGCGCCGCCGTTCGACGTCTCCGGCACGTTCGACGGTTCCGCGGCCCGGCAGGAAATCCGGCTCGCCAGCCGCGAGCTGGGCGACGGCCTCAGGCAGGCCGATCTCTCCGTTCCCGACGTTCACTGCGCGGCCTGCATCCGGACGATCGAGACCGGCCTGATGCAGATTGCCGGTGTCGAGCACGTCCGGGTCAACCTGTCGACCCGGCGCGTCGCCGTGAAGTGGCGCGGCGAGGAGGCCCCCGACCTGTTCGTGGCGCTGGCCCGGCTCGGCCATCCCGGCCACCTCTTCGAGAGCGAGGCGGACCGGTCCGATCCGGAACGCGCCCGCCTGATCCGGGCGTTGGCAGTCGCCGGCTTCTGTTCGATGAACATCATGCTGCTTTCGGTCTCGGTCTGGTCCGGCGCCGAACCGGAGACCCGCAGCGCCTTCCACTGGATTTCGGCCGCGCTGGCCCTGCCCTGCCTCATCTATTCCGGCCGCGTCTTCTTCGACTCGGCCTGGTCGGCGCTGCGCCACGGCCGCACCAATATGGACGTGCCGATCTCGATCGGCATCTGCCTCGCTTTCGGTCTCAGCCTTTACGACACGCTGCATGACGGCCCGCATGCCTATTTCGACGCTGCGACCTCGCTGATCTTCTTCCTGCTGATCGGGCGGACCCTTGACCATCTCATGCGCGAGAAGGCGCGTGCCGCGGTGCGTGGCCTGATGCGCCTGTCGCCGCGCGGCGCAACGGTGCTGCGGGCCGATGGCAGCCGCGACTATCTTCCGCTTGCCGAGATCGTGGCGGGCATGCGCGTCGCGCTCAGTGCGGGCGATCGCATTCCCGTCGATGGCGTGGTCGTGGAGGGAACATCCGAACTGGATTGCGCCATTGTCAGCGGCGAGAGCGCGCCGCGCACCGTGGCCATGGGTGCACCTGTGCGCGGGGGAACGCTCAACCTCTCCGGTCCGCTGACCATTGCCGCAACCGCCGGGGCCGAGACCTCCTTCCTCGCCGAGATGATCCGGCTGATGGAGGCTGCCGAGGGCGGGCGCGCCGGCTATCGACGCATCGCCGACCGGGCCGCCGCGCTCTATTCGCCGGTGGTTCACGCCACGGCCTTCCTCACCTTTCTCGGCTGGATGTTGGCAACCGGCGACTGGCACCGTGCGATCACCATCGCCATCGCCGTGCTGATCATCACCTGTCCCTGCGCGCTCGGGCTCGCCGTGCCGATCGTGCAGGTGMTGGCGTCGCGGCGCCTGTTCGAGAAYGGCATCATGGTCAAGGACGGCTCGGCGATCGAGCGCATGGCCGAGATCGACATGGCCGCCTTCGACAAGACCGGCACCCTGACGCTCGGACAGCCRCGCCTCGTCAATGGCGGCGSCATYGYCCCGGCGGATCTGGCGATCGCGGCCGAGATCGCCCGCCGCTCCAGCCATCCGCTCTCGCGCGCGATTGCCGCTGCAGCGCCGGCCGGCGGCCCCGCGCTGTCGGACCTTCGGGAATATCCCGGTTTCGGCATCGAAGGGTGGCTGCAGGGACAACTCTACCGCCTCGGTCGGGCCGAATGGGCGCTTGCCGCAGGCGCTGGCAGCCAGGAGGCTGGCACTGTGCTCAGCCGCGACGGCACGTTGCTCGCCAGCTTCGTGTTCGAGGAGACGTTGCGTCCGCAGGCGCAGGCCGCAATCGCTGCGTTGCGCAGCGAGGRCATCGCAATCGCACTGCTCTCCGGCGATACACAAGCCGCCGTGCACAGCATTGCCGCCAGGCTCGGCATCGGCACGGTCGCCGCAGGGTTGCTGCCCGCGCAGAAGGTCGCGCGGCTCGCCGCCCTCGCGGCCCAGGGCCACAAGGTGCTGATGATCGGCGACGGCCTCAACGATGCCCCTGCACTCGCCGCGGCTCATGTCTCGATTGCGCCGGCCTCGGCCGCCGATATCGGCCGCAATGCAGCCGATTTCGTCTTCCTGCATGACGGGCTCGACGCGATCCCGACCACACTCAAGCTCGCGCGCGGCTCCGCCCWGCTGGTGCGGCAGAATTTTGCGCTCGCGATCCTCTACAATGCCGTCGCATTGCCGATCGCGATTGCGGGCTATGTCACCCCGCTGATCGCGGCGCTCGCCATGTCGCTTTCCTCCGTCCTCGTCGTCGCCAATGCGCTGCGTCTCAAAGTGGATAAGGCCGGATCCCCTCGCCCGGCCGACGCGATGCCGGCAGAGCCGAGGCTGGCCGCGGAGCCGGGCCAATGAGCAGCCTCGTCTTCCTCGTGCCCCTRGCCCTCCTGCTCGGCGCCTCAGCGCTCGCCACTTTCCTCTGGTCCCTCAAGAGCGGCCAGTATGAGGATCTCGACGGAGCGGCCGAACGCATTCTGCTCGATGACAAGGACCTCGATGACAAGGACGACCGGATCGCGACGGGGGAG
>NZ_JBFTZN010000304.1:0-8968 GCF_056406775.1 Allobosea sp. P1_A7 | reverse complement strand
GAAGAGGGACGGGCAGGATTGGCTTCAGCAACCGAATCCTACGTCATATCAAAATCTTACGCTACATCCGCCAGCTCAATTGCCCGCCCTGGTGAATGATTCGGGCTAGAACGTAGTACCCACCGAAAGCGWCGAAGCCGGCGATGACGCCGAGCGCCACCAGGAAAACCAGGAAACCATAGATCAGGCTCGGCACCGGGTTATCGATGAGGTCGCTCCAGCCAGCGGCGAGCCAATCGAAGGCGGCCGAGGGCGGAACAGCGTGGCTCCACTCGTTGGCGGTCAGTTCGGGAGCGCGGAGATCGAGCTTGCTCTTGCCGTCGCCGCCGCGACATGCGGGACAACTCCCCAGGTAAACGGTCTTGCCTGTGGTGAGCATGCTGTCGCGGCCAAGGGCCTGCATTTTCGGAGTGCGGCTTTCGCCGTTCTCTACGCTTGCATCAGCGCCTCGGGTAGGCCATCCCAAGGCAGGGACGGCGCAATCAGATCCAGATACGCATCCGCAGCATGACCCAGGGTGTAAGTGCCGCTGAAGAACGCGCGACAGATCCCCCACATGATCGCAATCAGTTTCGGATCGGCTTAAATCTGCGCGAAAGCGGTCGCCTACGACTGCCGTGTCCTGGTTCAATCCGCCGCGGTGATGCAAGCCGAACATCGCGTTACCCGCCGGCCGGCAGAACAGGGTCTAATACCGGATCGGCCAGATTTCCGATGGCGTCTTGGCTCCCTGCAGCCCGAACGTTTATCCATGTTCCGCTTGCGCGCAGATAGCGTAATTCTTCGCTCTCGATTTGGCCCTCCGGTCCCAGCACCGCTTGCCAGATGCGGTTGCCACAACGCAGTGCAAGCCGACATCGACCGGCATCCTCGCCAATCCCAACCTCGACGCGACTATGGACCAAGCCGCGGCGCATGAGTTGTCGCATCGCCGAATTCGACATGCCGAGGCGCCCCGACAGCACCGCAGCGTCCATCGTTATGTCGCCCGCATCATCTCGAACGATTTGCACGGTTCGATTCCTTCCCAGGGACACTCCTCTAAAATAGGGCACGGCCTAAAGATGCGGTTTATGAGTGACTTCAGCGCGTCTCGATGCTGGCGAGATAGGCGCGCAATTCCCGCTCGGGCCCATGCCATGAGGCGCTGCCCTTGCCCTGGAGCTCGGGGGCTTCCTTCCAGCCGGGCTCGATACCGGTCATGTCGGGCAGGAGATGGGCGATGCCCTTGTGGCAGTCGATGCAGGTCTTCTCCTTCGGAATCAGGAAGCGGCTGTGGATCTCGGCTGCCCGGCGCGTCTGCTTGGTGAAGTCCATCGCGACGGTGGAATGGCAGTTCCGGCATTCCAGCGAGTCGTTTGCCTTCAGCCGCGCCCATTCATGYTTGGCGAGCTCCAGCCGGTGGTCGAGGAATTTCTGGCGTGTCGAGATRGTGCCGAAGATCTTGCCCCAGACCTCCTTCGAGGCCTGCATCTTGCGGGCGATCTTGTGGGTCCATTCATGGGGGACATGGCAATCGGGGCAACTGGCCCGCACGCCYGARCGGTTCGAGAAATGAACCGTCTGGGTCAGCTCCTGATAGACGTTGTCGCGCATCTCGTGACAGGAGGTGCAGAATTTCTCGGTGTTGGTGACCTCGAGCGCCGTATTGAACGCTCCCCAGAACATGACGCCGCAGATGAAGCCGCCGAGCGTCAGGAACCCCAGGGACAGATAGGCGCTGGGCCGGCTGATGACCCGCCAGAACCAGACCGCGAGGTTCCACGAGCGCAGGAAGAGAGCCTTCAGCTTGCCCATGTCGGCGCCCCGTTACCGCTTGCGGCCAATCGTGTTTGCGTCCTGGAACGTATTCGGCACCAGCGTGCGGGCGTCGGTTTGCTGAACATGGCAGGCGGTGCAGAAATAGCGCCGCGGGGTCACGTCCGAGAGAACCTGTCCGTCCCGGTCCTGGAAATGGGTGATGCTGATCATCGGGGCGCCGGAGCCCTCGGTGAACTCCCGCTTGTGGCAATCCATGCAGCGGTTGGTGTTCAGCGTCAGCTGATAGCCGTCGATCGAATGCGGAATGATCGGCGGCTGTTCCGGGTAGTTCCGCATGCGCCTGACGTCGTCGACGATCGGACGGTCGAGCGGCGGCACGTTGACGGCGCCCATCGGCGGCGCCGCGCCGGTCAGGCGCGGCACGATGTTGATCCGGCCGCTCTCCTGCGAGAGCGCGCCGAAGCAGAGGACGACGAGAGCTGCCAGGGCAGTTCCAAGGACGGTCCAGGAGCGCACCAGGCTCAGACCGCTACGATCTTGACCGCGCATTTCTTGAAATCCGTCTGTTTGGAGATGGGATCCGTCGCGTCGAGAGTGGTCTTGTTGATGAGCTGGCTGGCGTCGAACCAGGGCACGAAGACGACGCCCTGGGGCATGCGGTTGCGCCCGCGCGTCTCGACCCGGGTCTGCATCTCGCCGCGGCGGGAGATCAGCCGGATCTCCGCCCCCTGGTTGAGCCCGCGCTTGCGGGCATCGTCCGGGTGCATGAAGCAGCGAGCGCCGGGGAAAGCCTTGAAGAGCTCCGGCACGCGCATCGTCATCGAGCCGGAATGCCAGTGCTCGAGCACCCGTCCGGTCACCAGCCAGAGATCATATTCGTTGTCCGGCGATTCCGCCGGCGGCTCGTAGGGCACGGCGATGATCCGCGCCTTGCCATCGGGGTTGCCGTAGAACTCGAAACCCTTGCCCGGCTTCACATAGKGGTCGAGGCCTTCGCGATAGCGCCAGAGCGTTTCCTTGCCGTTGACCACCGGCCAGCGCAGCCCGCGGACCTCGTGATAGGTGTCGAACGGCGCCAGGTCATGGCCGTGGCCGCGGCCGAAGCTGGCATATTCCTCGAACAGTCCCTTCTGGACGTAGAAGCCGAAATGCTTGGCCTCCAGATTGTCATAGGCGGGGTCGACCTCGCTTGCAGCGAAGCTGTCGACATGCCCATTCCTGAACAGCACATCGAACAGCGTCTTGCCGCGATAGTTGGGATTGGCATCGAGAAGGGCGGCCGGCCAGACCTCGTCGGTGGTGAAGCGCTTCGAGAATTCGACCATTTGCCAGAGGTCGGAACGGGCCTCCCCGGGCGCCTTGACGAGTTGGTGCCAGAAATGGGTGCGCCGCTCGGCATTGCCATAGGCGCCCTCCTTCTCGACCCACATGGCGGCGGGCAGGATCAGGTCGGCGGCCATGGCCGTCACGGTCGGGTAGGCGTCGGAAACGACGATGAAATTCTCTGGATTGCGATAGCCCGGGTAGGTTTCCCCGGCACTGTTCGGCGCCGCCTGCAGGTTGTTGTTGACCTGGATCCAGTAGAAATTGAGCTTGCCGTCCTTGAGCATGCGATCCTGCTCGACCGCGTGATAGCCCGGCTTTTCCGGGATCGTGCCGGCCGGAATCCGCCAGATCTCCTCGGCGTGCTTGCGGTGCTCGGGATTCACCACAGTCATGTCGGCGGGCAGACGATGGGCGAAGGTGCCGACCTCGCGTGCCGTGCCGCAGGCGGAAGGCTGCCCGGTCAGTGAGAAGGGGCTGTTGCCGGGCTCCGAGATCTTTCCGGTCAGCAGATGCAGGTTGTAAACGAGCTGGTTCGCCCAGACGCCGCGGACATGCTGGTTGAAGCCCATCGTCCAGAACGAGACGACCTTGCGCTTCGGGTCGGCATAGAGCTCTGCCAGCTCTTGCAGGAAGCCGGGCTCCACCCCTGTCAGCGCCGAGACTTTCTCGAGGGTGTAGTCCTTGACGAAGGCGGCATAGGCTTCGAAGTCGATCGGCGAGGTCGCGCCGACATCTTCCGCCTTCTTCGCCTTGACCTCGCGCGGATCGTCGGGCCGCAGGCCATAGCCAATATCAGTCGCGCCCTTGACGAAGTTCGTGTGCTTCTGGACGAAGTCCTTGTTCACGCGGCCGGTCGTGATGATGTGGTTGGCGATGTAATTGAGGATCGCCAGATCGGTGCCGGGCTTGAAGACAATCGGGATATCGGCCAGGTCGGCGCTTCGGTTGGTAAAGGTCGAGAGCACCGCAACCTTGACATGGGGGTGGCCGAGCCTGCGGTCGGCGACCCGGGTCCACAGGATCGGGTGCATCTCCGCCATGTTCGAGCCCCAGAGTACGAAGGCGTCCGTGGCTTCGAAATCGTCATAGCAGCCCATCGGCTCGTCCATGCCGAAGGTGCGCATGAAGGCGTAGGCGGCAGACGCCATGCAGTGGCGCGCATTCGGGTCGAGATTGTTCGAGCGGAAGCCGGCGCGCATCAGCTTGGTCGCGGCATAGCCCTCCCAGATCGTCCACTGGCCGGAGCCGAACATGCCGAGCGCGGTCGGCCCTTTGTCTTTCAGGACCTGCTTGGCCTTGGCGGCCATGACGTCGAAAGCCTCATCCCAGGAGACCGGCGTGAACTCGCCGTCCTTGGCGTAGACGCCGCCCTTYTTGCGCAGCAGAGGCTGCGTCAGCCGGTCCGCGCCGTACATGATCTTCGAGAGGAAATAGCCCTTGACGCAGTTCAGGCCGCGATTGACCTCGGCCTTCATGTCGCCATGGGTGGCGATGACCTTGCCTTCCTTGACGCCGACCATCACGCCGCACCCCGTGCCGCAGAAGCGGCAGGGCGCCTTCGACCAGGTGATCTCCAGCGTGTCGACGCCRCCSRCGACRGGCTGKGCTTCGGCGGGSAGGCTCATATTGGCRGCGGCAGCGGCGATGCCCGCCGCCTGCGCCTTCAGCATCTCGCGACGGGATAGGGTCATGATCCAGCTCCAGTGTCGTCGAGGGCGATGATCTGTTCGAAGACGAAGTTTGCCGAAAGGACGCCGTCCATCAGTGCGATGCCGGTGAGCCTGCTRCCCATCTCGCCGGTGCTCTCGGCTTCCATCACGATGACGATCTTGCCGTTCTCGACACGATGRACCTCGGTGCCCGGCAGGGCATTGATCTGGCGCACGACCGCGTCGCAATGCTCYGGRAAGGCSGTGACGACGGCRCTGGAAATATGGAYGGTGCSGGCCGCTTGGGCTTCAGGCATGGGCTGCCTCCGCTGCCGTGGGGCAGGTTCCGATGGCGGCGGCCGGGCAGGCCGCGATGCAGGCGCCGCAGCCGGTACACTGAGTGGCGGTGAGGACAGGCAGGGCAGGGCCACCAAGGCGCGGTCGGAAACGGATCGCCGCTTCCGGACAGGCATCGCCGCAGCTCTGGCAAACGATGCCGCGGGCGGCAAAGCATGTGTTCCCGATCACGGCGACGTGCTGGAAAGCAGGCCGCCCGCGATCGAAGACCGGCTCCGGGCAGGCTGCGGCGCAGGCGCCGCAGAAGCTGCACTCGCCGGAGCTGAAATCGATCTCGGGCCGCTGCCGGRCATCGAGCCTGAGGATCGCTTGCGGGCAGGCACTGACGCAGGCGCCGCATCCCGTGCAGGCGCTCGCGATTGTCTCTTCGAGGGACCAGGGTGGACGAATGACGTCCGGTTCCGAGGGAAGAAGCCCCKTCAGGAACCCACGTCTGCCGAGATCGATCCCGTGCTCTGCCATGGCCGGGCCCTCACCGTGGTGGGCCGGGCGGTCCGAAGACCAMTTGCAGCATCCAGACCAGGAAACCATAGCCGCCGACGACGCCGACCGCGATGAYCGGCCAGATCAGGATCGCCAGGACGATGAAGGCAARGAAYTCCTGCCGTCGCGTTRCAGGCCTGAATTCGGCCCGGGTTTCGGCTTTGGCACCATCGGACATCACAATACCAGCTCCCGAGATGACGTTGCGGCGGCGCTCTCAGCTTCATTCCTTAGAAAATCTTCAGAGAAGCTAGACCCCCATGCGCCGCCTTGTCGAGTGCCGACGTCACGCCGGGCAGTTCTTCTAGCCACTGATCGGGTTTCCCGTCTGAGGGGGCAGAACCGGGCATTTGGTTTCCGTCAATGGCGGTCCGTCGCGCAGGCAGTGACCTTGAGCGCGGCCCACTATGATCCATTGCTCGATCTGCTTGCCCAGCGAATCACCCTCTCCGTCGCGACCCGCGAGGTAGCGCTCGCGTTGTGCCTGTTCCATTCCCTCAAGCACTGCTAGCCAGTCTGCGTAATTCGTTCTGGTCATCCCGGCCTCCTCTGCTGCAAACCTTGCAAAGGCAGTCGCTGAAACCGCCTGTAGCTCGACCGGACCGCTTGAAGCCCAAATTCGAGCCCATTCGTGCCCACCCCAAGATTGAAGGGTCATCAGGTCCGGCCTCGCATTGTCACTCGATCAAGCGCGAACCCACGCTGCTTCATGGCCAAGTGGTCCTGTCTCCAGATTGCGGATGGGGCGAGTTCGAGCGCGATTGTTCGAAGTCCAAGCTCGGCAGCCAAATTATTGGCGAAGCACATAAGGGCCTCAATCAGTGCGGAGCTTGGCAGCCGGACCGATGCCAGTTCCGAAACAGCCAATGTGGCTTCGGACGAAAGCGATTGTACAACGTCATAAGAAAATATGCCGTGAACGCAGCCGCGCCTGTCGTTGAGCGCAATCAGCCCGCGCATCTTGCCGGACATTTGATCAGAACCCTGCAAGTAGTGCGACCACGCACATGCAGAGATACCAGGATGGGCTGAAACCATTAGCGAATAGGTTGCTCGTTCCTGCTGCTCTGTGACCCGTGCCGCCTCGAATAAGTCATCCATTTTGATCGCACGCGTGCTGGAGCGGAGAGTCGGCAGCAAAGATCAACGCCCCTACAGCTGCATTGATGCAGATCAAGAAGGCGAATGCAGAGGCCGGGCCAAGCAGTTGGAATGTGACAAGCGATCAGCTCGGTGGGGCGCAATCGGCCTCGCCTATCTGATCGTGTTTCAGGCGGTCGTCACAGGCCTGATATCCGGCGCACACGGCGTGGTAGTCACGGTGGATCGGACTATCGCTCTCACCCATTGCGCGACCAGCGCTCCTGGCTTCGGGGGCTCATCAGATCACGCCCAGCCTGATCTGATGTTCGATTGCTCATTGAACTGCGCATTCTCCGCAAACATCGCGATCAATCCCGCAGCCAGTTTCTTCCCGGTGTCTTATCGCGTTGCGAACCAGACCGGATTTGCTCCGTATCCCCAGGTGCCGCCGGGATTTTACTCAGGACACTTTCCCGCAAACCCGCGTGCGCCCCCCGCCTGAGCTTTCCCGTAGGCGCAGCCTTCCATGCCTGGCGCTGGTTCAGATCGCCGAGTGTTTGACGTCGGCTCTGAGTTCTACGGACCACCCGCTGTTTACTTCTCTGCCAACCGGGACATAGGCGCCCGAAATCCACCCAATCAGCTTGCCTGAAGGAACTCGCTATGAAAGCCCATCTGATTGCCGCTTTGATTCTTGCCGCCGGCACAACGGGGGCAGCAGCTCACGTCACGCTTGAAACTCAGCAGGCCGCCATTGGCTCGACCTACAAGGCGGTGGCGCGCGTGCCGCACGGCTGCAAGGGTGCCGCCACCCTCAAGGTGCGCGTCAAAATTCCCGAGGGCGTGATCGCTGTGAAGCCGATGCCCAAACCGGGATGGACGCTGGAAACTCTCAAGGGCGAGTACGCCAAGTCCTATGACTACTATGGGACGCCGACTTCGGAAGGCGTCAAAGAGGTGGTCTGGAGTGGCGGGAAACTGCTCGACGAACACTATGACGAGTTTGCCTTTCGCGCTTACCTCACGACCGACCTGAAGGCTGATACAGCGCTATATGTGCCAATCGTCCAGGAATGCGAAGGCGGCGCTGTGGAACGCTGGATCGAAATCCCCGCACCGGGCAAGACCAGTGACGACTACAAGTTTCCGGCGCCGAGCCTGAAACTGATCCCCAAGAAGTAGTCACCGAAGCGGCCGGATCTTGGTGTTCGATCCGCAAGGACTATCATGATCCGGCGCCTTCGCCTCTTCATCATTCTCCTGGTCAGCTCAGGTGCGGTTGTTGTTGCCGCGGCTGGGCAGGCCGCTGCCCACGCGGCACTAACTGCTGCGACGCCGGCAGATGGTGCGATCGTGGCGATGGCACCATCTGTGTTGACGCTGAGCTTCAGCGAGCCAGTCTCCCCCCTCCTCCTCAAGCTCATTCCGCCAACTGGAAAACCGCAAACTCTCGATCGCTATGAATTGAGAGATCGCTCGTTGGCCATCAAGGTTCCGATCGGCCTCAGCAACGGCACACATGTGTTGAGTTGGCGGGTGGTTTCCGAAGATGGGCATCCGGTGGGGGGCGCGCTCGTTTTCTCAATCGGTGCTGCAAACATCCGGGCACCCGACATAGACGTTYACGCCGACCGCGCGGTGCTTTTTCTACTTTGGGCGACAAAGCTCGGCCTTTATCTGGTACTGTTTCTCGGCGTCGGCGGCGCGGCCTCGGCGGTATGGATCGCCCCCCTGCCGGTCGCGGCGCGCTTGTTCTCCGCAGGCCTCATGGGCATGGGATTGGGGGTTCTGCCCCTCGCGGTCGCGGCGCAAGGGCTGGATGTACTTGGCGCGACCGCGGCCAGCTTTTTCGATACCGCAGTCTGGAAAGCGGGTGCTAGCAGCGCCTTTGGCGTGACCGTGATGATGGCGGGCTTTTCCATCGCCACAGGGTTAGCCTCGATCGCCACTCAAGGGATAGCGCGAATTGGACTGGCCTGGAGCGCCTTGGCTGGGGTCGGGCTGGCTCTTGCGGCCAGCGGGCACGCCAGCGCTGCTACCCCCCAATTCCTCATGCGATCGGCGGTGTTTATTCACGGAGTAGGCATTGCCGCCTGGACCGGCGCTTTGTTTCCATTATGGGTCGCGCTCCGTAGCCGGAATAATGCAGCTCTTCTGCGGTTTTCGAGGCGGATTCCGCTTTTCGTCGGCGGAATCCTGCTGAGCGGCTTGGCTCTGACGGTCGTTCAGGTCGAGCGCATTTCGGCGATCACCAACACGGAATATGGTAGGTCGAGCGCATTTCGGCGATCACCAACACGGAATATGGT
>NZ_JBFTZN010000303.1:0-11196 GCF_056406775.1 Allobosea sp. P1_A7 | reverse complement strand
GACCTGGTCAATACCGGCCTGGATTCAGGTCTCGAAACGACGCGGTCCGATTTCGTCACCCGCGCGCAAATCTCGCCGTTCAAGAACTTCTTCCTGTCCGGCGCGGCGCGGCTGGACGAATCGACGTTCGAGGCGCAGCGGATCGATGCAGGCGCCACCTACAGCAATGGCGTGGTATCGACCTCCGTGACCTATGGCCGCTATGAGCCCCAGCCCGAGTTGGGCATTCCGCGGCGGCGCGAGGGTCTCGGCCTGAACGGCTCGCTCGGGATCGCGCAATACTGGCGCGTCCGCGCCGGGGTCCTGTTCGACCTCGACAAGTACAAGTTCGACCGCGAGCGGTATCGTGATGCCTTCGTGGCAGCCCAACTCGATCCCGTAGCCCTTGCGGCACTCACCTATCCCAAGACGGGCCCGTTCCAGCCCGCCTCGATGAGCTTCGGCATCAACTACACCGACGAATGCACCGTGTTCGACATCTCCTATTCGCAGTCCTATGCCGACCGGCAGTCCGGCGCCACGAAGGATACGCGGACGGTGATGTTCAAGCTCGAACTGCGCACCTTGGGCGAGATCAGCTACTCGCAGAACCTGGGCCAGGGCTCGACAGGCGACGGCGTCGCCGCTCGCTGAGGGTAGAATCAGGATTACTGCGAGCGAGCCGGTGCGGGTGGAGAAGAACGTGTCACCGCGACTGCTCGCTCTCACGCAAGGTGATCCGGCAGGGATCGGCCCTGAGCTGGCCTTGAAAGCCTGGGTGCTGCGGGAGCCCGCAGCTCTTCCGCCGTTTGCTTGCATTGCCGACCCCGGTCTTTTGGAAAGCCTGTCACGACGGCTGGGCCTCGATGTGCCCATCGTTGGCTGCGCCTGGCATGAGGCAGAGGCGCTTTTCGAACAGGCCCTGCCCGTCATTGCGCTTGAGAAGACCGCGATCGTGGTATCCGGACATCCTGATCCGGCCACGGCTGCGGGGACTATCGAGGCGATCGATCGCGCCGTCGCCGCGGTGCGCGAAGGACATGCGGCCGCGCTGGTCACCAATCCCATTGCCAAAAGCGTTCTTTACGCCGCCGGTTTCAGGCATCCCGGCCATACGGAATATCTGGCGCATCTTGCGGCGGATGGAGGCAGGACGCCCCACCCCGTGATGATGCTCTGGTGCGAAGATCTGGCGGTTGTTCCGGTAACGATCCACGTGCCGCTCAGTGCAGTACCATCGCTGCTGACGACGGATCTGATTGTCGAGACGGGGCGAATTGTCGCTCGCGAACTGGCCTCCCGCTTCGGAATTCCGCAGCCACGGATCGCACTGAGCGGGCTGAATCCGCATGCGGGAGAAGGTGGAGCGCTGGGCGAGGAGGATGCTGCGGTGGTGGCGCCAGCCGTCGCGCAGCTCAAGGCGTTGGGAATCGACGCAAGCGGTCCTTATCCTGCCGACACGATSTTCCATTCCCGCGCCCGTGCCGGGTACGATGCGGCACTGGCGATGTATCACGATCAGGCACTGATCCCGATCAAGACGATTGCCTTCGACGAGGGCGTCAACGTGACACTTGGCCTGCCCTTCATCCGTACCTCACCGGATCACGGAACGGCCTTCGACATTGCAGGCCGCGGCATTGCCCGCCCCGACAGCCTTTGCGCCGCGCTGCGGCTGGCAGCCCGCATGGCGGCCCATTCCGAAAGCCGCCTGCCATGAGTCAGATCGACACGCTGCCGCCGCTGCGCGAGGTGGTCGAACGCCACGGCCTGATGGCGCAGAAGTCGCTGGGCCAGAACTTCCTGTTCGATCTCAACCTGACAAGCAGGATCGCCCGCGCCGCCGGGCCACTCGATGGCGAGACTGTGGTCGAGATCGGCCCTGGCCCAGGTGGACTGACGCGTGCTTTGCTCGCTAACGGGGCTGGACGTGTCATCGCGGTCGAGCGTGATCGACGTTGCCTGCCGGCATTGGCCGAGATCGCCGCACATTACCCGGGACGGCTTGAGGTGATTGACGGCGATGCGCTTGCCGTCGACCTCTCCTCTCATCTTGGCGGCTCGCCCGCCCGGATCATCGCCAACCTGCCCTATAATATCGGCACGCCGTTGCTCGTTGGCTGGCTCAGCCAGGAACCCTGGCCCTCCTGGTGGAACTCGCTCACGCTGATGTTCCAGCGCGAGGTGGCCGAGCGCATCGTTGCAACCCCGGAGCAGCGCGCCGATTATGGCAGGCTGGCCGTTCTCGCGAACTGGCGTTGCGAAACCAAGATCCTGTTCGACGTGCCCAGGTCCGCTTTCGTGCCGCCGCCGAAAATCACGTCCTCTATCGTTCAACTCGTGCCGCGACTGAGGCCGGAGCCCTGCGAACAGAGATTGCTGGAGCGTGTCACGCTGGCTGCTTTCGGCCAGCGCCGGAAAATGCTGCGCCAGAGCCTCAAGGCCGTGACGCCTGATCCGCAGCCGATGATCGAGGCCGCCGGCCTGTCGCCAACGGCGCGCGCAGAGGAAGTGCCCGTTTCAGGATTCGTGCGCCTCGCCAACGCCCTGGCTGGGCTGAAGGCCGGATAGCGGCGCACCCTACGCGATTGCTWCGCTGAGGAGCCCGGCGACAAATTCACTCATACCAATCGCGCGCGAACGCTTCAGGCGTTCGGCGGTGAGGATCGCGCGGACCGATTCATAGGCAGCACCGAGATCGTCATTGATGATGACGTAGTCGTAGACGCTCCAACGAGCGATCTCGTCGCGGGCGTTGTCGAGTCGCTTGGCGATGACCTCAGGCGCATCCTCGGCGCGACGCACGAGCCGAGAGCGCAGTTCCGCCATGGACGGCGGCAGGATGAAGATGGCGACGACATCCTCGCGCGCCTTTTCGAGGATCTGCTGCGTGCCCTGATAGTCGATGTCGAAGAGCACATCGCGGCCGGCCTTCAGCGCATCCTCGACGGGCTTGCGCGGGGTCCCGTAGCCATTGCCATGGACCTCGGCCCATTCGAGCAGATCATCGCGCTCGCGCAACGTCTCGAAGGCAGGGCGGTCGATGAAGTGATAATGGACGCCATGAATCTCGGAGGGGCGCTTGAGCCGGGTCGTGACCGAGACCGATAGATCGAGATTGGTTTCCTTCTGCGACAGCGTTCGCGTCAGGGTCGATTTGCCCGCTCCCGAGGGAGAGGACAGGATCAACATCAGGCCACGACGGGCCGGGCGCACCAGATCGGCCATCAGCCGTCACTCCACATTCTGAACCTGTTCGCGCATCTGGTCGACGACCGTCCGCAGCTCGAGCCCGATGCGCGACAACCCGGCATCACCGGCCTTGGCGCAAAGCGTCGAGGATTCTCGCCCGAATTCCTGCGCAAGAAAGTCGAGCTTCCGGCCGATCGGCCCGCCCTGATCGAACAAGCCCCGCAACGCGGCAACATGAGCATGCAGCCGGTCGATCTCCTCGCGGATATCGGCTTTGACCGCTAGCAGCGCGGCCTCCTGATGCAGGCGCTGCGGATCGAGTGCCGGGCTGGCATCGAGCAGGGCCTGCACCTGCGTCGCGAGCCGTGCGCGGATCGCTTCCACACTCCGCCCGGGATGCTGCTCCGCCTCATCGGTCAGACGGCCAATGCTGGCAAGGTGGCCTGTGAGAACGGATTCAAGCGCTCTCCCCTCGGCGGAGCGCGCCTCCTTGAGACCCAGGACCACCGCGTCCAGGCCAGCAAGCAAGGGGGCCTCGAGCTGCGCCAGGATATCCTCGTCCTCGTCGGCAATCTCGACCACGCCGCGAATCCCAAGCAGCGCGTCAAAGGACGCCGGACGGATGCTGTCGGAGGCGGGCAGCCTCGCGACGGATTCCAGCAGGCCCGCAAGCACCGCCTCGTTGATACGAGGCTTCGCCGGCCGGGCATCGCTGTTGATCGAGAGATTCACGTGCAATGTACCGCGAGAAAAGGCGGCGCCGAGGCGCTTGCGCGCCGCCTCGGCCAGGGCTTCGAACCCGGAAGGTACCCGGACGCGCACATCGAGGCCGCGCGCATTGACACTGCGGATTTCCCATGCCCAGGCATGAAGACCTGCGGTGCCGGCTGCGCGGGCAAAGCCGGTCATGCTCTCGATCGCCATGGACGCTGAAACTCCCCCCGACGGCTCACCGTGCGATCACAATGCGCAGGATCACCGCTCGACGCTGTATCTGATGCGGCGGGACCGTAGTGAGGCGAAACACCGCTCGCAAGTCGCGCTGCACACATAGAAGCGCGAAGATGGGGAGAAATCGGGCGTGACTGCCCATACTCGCCAGAGCCGCTCAGGGGCGCAGTGCTGGAACCTGCTTCGACGAGTTGAGATCGTAGCTTCGGTTCAGCAGCGGATCGCGGTTCGTCCCTTCCGACGCATCGAAGGCGCGCGCGCGCGTTCCCGCCGGACCATCCGCCGACGCACGCCGGCTGCCCCCCACCGTCTCGCTGTCCCCGGACGTCGCATCGGCCGCTCGCGAGGCCCCAGGCGCTTCGGTGCGATTATCCGGCGAGGGCGGCGGTTCCACCTTGTCGACATTCGAATCCGGCGAGGGCTTGCCAGCCTCGCGCCGCTGCGACTCGACCTGCCGCCAGCGGGCGACATTGCGGTTATGCTGCTCCAAGGTCTCGGCGAAGGCGTGCCCACCACTGCCATCAGCCACGAAGTAGAGCTCCTTGGTCCTGGAATGGTTGACCACGGCCTCCATTGCGGCACGGCCCGGGTTGGCGATCGGGCCCGGCGGCAGTCCGTCGATGACATAGGTATTGTAGGGCGTCGCCTGGGTAATCTCGTTACGCTGGATCGCGCGGCCGAGCGTGCCCTTGCCGCCGACGAGCCCGTAGACGATCGTCGGGTCGGATTGCAGCTTCATCTTGCGGTTCAGACGGTTGATGAAGACACCGGCAACGCGTGGGCGCTCGTCGGCGCGGCCGGTTTCCTTCTCGACGATCGAAGCCAGGATCACCAACTCCTGCGGCGTCTTGATCGGCAGGTCGGCAGGGCGGCGACTCCAGACATCGTTGAGGATACGGCGTTGATCGCGCGTCATCCGGTCGACGATCGCCTGCCGTGTGAACCCGCGTGGAAACTTGAAAGTGTCGGGCAGGATGGTCCCCTCGCGAGGCACCTGAATGACGTCGCCCGTGAGGAGATCATTGTCGCGCAACCGCGCGATGATCTGTTCGCTGGTCAGACCTTCCGGCACGGTGATCGAATGCTCGACCGCCTTGCCCTCGGCAATGATGTCGAGAATGTCCTGCTGGCTGGCGCGAGCCTTGAACAGATACTCACCCGCCTTGAGCTTGGTCCAATTGCCGGAGATCAGCGCCGAAACCTTGAAGGTCCAGGGATGCTCGATCAATCCCTCGCGCTGAAGGAGCTCGGCAATTTCGGTGAGGCCGCTTTCTTTGGGAATGATCAGCACACGGTCGCTCGCGAGCGGCCCTGGCGCCTTACCCTGGCTGCCGACCACAGCGATTCCAGCACCGACGACGCCGGCCAAGACGAGCGCAGTCGTGAACAACCCGCTGAGCATGCCGATGAAGGGATTGCGCCTCCTGCGACGCGCCTTCGGCGGCGGAGCAGGCGGCGCCACCGGCTTCAACGCCTCGCTCGGGCTCTTCGGGGCGACGCGGGGCGAAGTGTTCACAGTGCTGGCGCTCGCGTTCTGGTGTCGTGAGG
The DNA here is from genome assembly GCF_056406775.1 of Allobosea sp. P1_A7. Classification (NCBI taxonomy): domain Bacteria; kingdom Pseudomonadati; phylum Pseudomonadota; class Alphaproteobacteria; order Hyphomicrobiales; family Alloboseaceae; genus Allobosea; species Allobosea sp. P1_A7. The sequence goes on along the minus strand of NZ_JBFTZN010000303.1, from coordinate 5,526 downwards.
TTCGCCGCAATGCCCTGGCGATGCGACGCATTTCGAGCCTGTCCCGAAATCCGGTGACAGACTAGCAGAAATTATGGCGAAAGCGCGCTGAGCCTCATCGGCCGGTGCGTCAGTCGACGAAACGCCGGATCACCAGCGAGGCGTTCGTCCCGCCAAACCCGAAGGAATTGGAGAGAGCGATCTCGATGCTGCGCTTCTTCGCGACATTCGGCACCAGGTCCAGATCGGTCTCGACGGATGGGTTGTCGAGATTGATCGTCGGCGGTGCGATCTGGTCGCGAATCGCGAGGACCGTGAAGATCGCCTCGATCGCGCCTGCCGCGCCGAGCAGGTGTCCCGTCGCCGACTTGGTCGAGGACATGGCGGGCTTCCGCGGAGCGTTGGCGAGCAGCCGCTCGACTGCCCGCAGCTCGATTTCGTCGCCGAGCTGGGTCGAGGTGCCATGCGCGTTGATGTAGTCGAGATCACCCGCCGTGACCCCGGCACGATCGAGCGCCGCCGACATGCAACGATAGGCACCGTCGCCATCCTCGGCCGGCGAGGTGATATGATAAGCATCACCCGACATGCCGTACCCGACGATTTCGGCATAGATGCGCGCACCGCGCGCCTTGGCATGCTCGAGATCCTCGAGAACGACGACCCCTGCCCCCTCGCCCATGACGAAGCCGTCGCGWTCCTTGTCATAGGGACGCGAGGCTTTCTCAGGCGTGTCGTTGAAGCCAGTGGACAGCGCGCGACACGCGCAGAACCCGGCAATGCCGATGCGGTTGATCGCCGATTCGGTGCCACCCGCGACCATCACCTTGGCATCGCCGAGAGCGATCATCCGCGAGGCATCGCCAATGGCATGAGCGCCGGTCGAGCAAGCCGTGACCACTGCGTGATTCGGCCCCTTGAGGCCGTGCGTGATCGAAACATAGCCGGCGGCGAGATTGCTCAACCGGCCGGGAATGAAGAAAGGCGAGAGGCGGCGCGGGCCGCGCTCCTTGAGCAGGATCGACGCTTCATAGATGCCGCCGAGCCCACCAATGCCGGACCCGATCGCGACACCGGTCGCGATCTGGTCCTCGTAGCTTTCGGGTTTCCACCCGGCATCATTGAGCGCCTGCGTCGCAGCCGCCATTGCGAAGACGATGAAATCATCGACCTTCCGCTGTTCCTTCGGCTCCATCCAATCGTCAGGATTGAAGGTGCCGTCGGAACCATCGCCGCGCGAAATATCCACGACACGTCGCATGGTGTAGCTGCGTGGGCTCATGATGCAGTAACGGCCAGAGGCCGATCAGGCGCTCTTCGAGAGGAACTTGACGGCGTCGCCGACCGTGACGATCGTCTCGGCAGCATCGTCCGGAATCTCGACGCCGAACTCTTCCTCGAAAGCCATCACGAGCTCGACCGTATCGAGGCTGTCGGCACCCAGATCTTCAATGAAGTTGGCGCCTTCGACGACCTTCTCGGGTTCGACGCCGAGATGCTCGATCACGATCTTCTTCACGCGCTCGGCGACATCGCTCATGGATCTTTTCCTCAAAGCTTGAAACGCATCGCTGGATCGCGATGCGTGTAGGGAACCGCTCCCGCCACCCGGCACCCCTTCCGGAATGCCGCCGGGGCGGAACTCTTAAGGCTGCACAAACGCAACAACAGGGTTCGCGTCAAGTCCCCCCGAGCACGCGCGCTGCAGCGCGACGGCGCTAGTTAACACACTCGTCGATAGCTGACGAGAGCCGCAAACCGATCTGGGAAGGTTACAAAGAACCTTCTCAAGACCTTCAAATCATTGCCATTCCACCGTTGACGTGAAGCGTCTGCCCGGTCACGTAAGCGGCCTCGTTGCTGGCGAGATAAGCGACAGCTGCAGCAACATCGTCACCCACACCCAATCGGCCCATCGGCACGTCGGCGAGGATGCCTTCGCGCTGCTTGTCGTTGAGCGCCTGCGTCATCGGCGACTCGATGAAGCCCGGTGCAACGACATTCACCGTGATGTTGCGGCTGGCGACTTCCGCCGCCAGCGCCTTGGACATCCCGATCAGCCCGGCTTTCGAGGCGGCGTAATTGCCCTGCCCGGGATTGCCGGTGACGCCGACGACCGAACCGATCGAAACGATGCGGCCATAGCGGCGGCGCATCATCGTCTTCACGGCCGCCCGCGACAGCCGGAATGCTGCGGTCAGATTGACGGCGATCACGCTGTCCCAGTCCTCGTCCTTGAGGCGGAGGAAAAGATTGTCGCGCGTCACGCCAGCATTGTTGACGAGGATATCGAGCCCCCCGAGCTTCTCCTCAGCAGTCGGGACGAGCGCCTCGACCGAATCCTTGTCCGACAGGTTGCAGGGCGCAATCACGACGCGCTCGCCAAACTCGGCTGCGAGAGCCTCGAGCGCCTCGACCCGCGTGCCGGACAGAGCGACGCTGGCACCGAGGCCGTGGAGCGTGCGGGCGATCGCGCCGCCCAGCCCTCCGGTCGCGCCGGTGACCAGGGCTTTCTTCCCCGTCAGGTCAAACATGCTGCCTCCTCTTTATATCGACCCGGCATCCTGCCGGCTCACCCGTTCTGGGCACTGTAATTGCGGATATCGTCGGCGGCGCCGAGCGAAACCGCACTCGTGCCGGCTGCGATACGCTTGACCAAGCCGGCCAGCACCTTACCGCTGCCTGCCTCGACGAAACGGGTCACGCCGGCATCGGCCATAGCCTGCACGCATTCGCGCCAGCGCACGGTTCCCGTCACCTGCGCCACCAGCGACGCGCGGATCGCATCCGGGTCGCTCAGCGGAGCAGCTCCGACATTGGCCATCACCGGAACAACCGGCGCCGCCAGAGCGACCCTTGCCAGGGCCTCGCGCATAGCATCGGCGGCAGGTTGCATCAGCGCGCAATGGAAGGGCGCTGATACCGGTAGTGGCAGGGCGCGCTTGACGCCGCGCTGCCCGGAGAGCGCAATAGCCCGCTCGATCGCCGCCTTGCTGCCGGAGAGAACGACCTGTCCGCCACCATTGTCATTGGCAGCTTCGCAGGCCTCGCCTTGCGCTGCATCCCTGGCAATCTCGCGCGCCTGTTCGAGCTCGACCCCGAGCAGCGCTGCCATCGCCCCCTCGCCTGCCGGCACAGCCTTCTRCATGGCGTCGCCGCGAATCCGCAACAAGCGCGCAGCATCCGCAATCGAGAAGCTGCCGGCAGCCGCCAGCGCAGAATATTCGCCGAGCGAGTGGCCGGCCACGAAGGCCGCATCGCGCTGCAGCGACAGGCCCGCCTCCGCCTCAAGGACGCGGATCACGGCAAGACTCACAGCCATCAGGGCAGGCTGAGCATTGGCGGTCAGCGTCAACTCCTCGGCAGGACCATCCCACATGATCGCCGAAAGCTTCTGCGACAGGGCGTCGTCGACCTCGGCAAAGACTGCCCTGGCCACCGGAAAGGCGTCGGCCAAGGTCTTGCCCATGCCGACGGCCTGAGAGCCCTGGCCGGGAAAGATGAACGCGGTTGTCATGCTGAGAAAATCCCGATGTTCATAAATTAGTCATCGCGACGGCGCTCTCACATTGCTTGGGAGGCCAAGTCAAGCTTTGCTGGAGAATTCGCGGCCACCTGTGCAGTGATTTGGCTTGCGGAAATGGCCACGACGCTGTATCAGCCGCCTCCTGTTTGTTCGGCCGGAGGCTGAACGGATGGCGGGCGCTTATCAAGCATCCGCAGGTTCGGCTCTCGAACCGCCATCCCGTGTCTCCGCCTTCGATGAAATCCTGTCGGGCCTTATCCAGGGCTCGGAGGGCTCCGCGCCGAGCGAAACAGGGTAAAACAAAGGAAGGCCATAATGGCATTGTACGAGCATGTGCTGCTCGCGCGGCAGGATGTCAGCGCGCAGCAAGTCGAAGCTCTTGTCGAACAGTTCAAGGGCATCATCGAGGCGAATGGCGGCTCGGTCACCAAGACCGAGTACTGGGGCGTGAAGTCGCTCGGGTATCGCATCCGCAAGAACCGCAAGGCTCATTACTCGCTGCTGAACATCGACGCTCCCTCCGCCGCCGTGCTGGAGATGGAGCGCCAGATGCGCATCAACGAAGACGTCCTGCGCTTCCTGACGATCCGCGTCGAGGAGCTCGAGGAAGGCCAGTCGGCCATGCTGCAGAAGCGCGATCGTGACGACCGCGGCGAGCGCGGCGGTGACCGCTTCGAGCGTGGCGGCGACCGTTTCGATCGCGGCCCGCGCCGTGACCGTCCGCGTCGCGAAGACGAGACCACCGAAACCACCGGCACGGAGGCCTAAGCCATGTCGACCGCTTCCGCCGGCGCCCGCCGCCCCTTCTTCCGCCGCCGCAAGTCCTGCCCGTTCTCGGGCGAAGGCGCTCCGAAGATCGACTACAAGGATGTGCGCCTGCTTTCGCGCTACATCTCCGAGCGCGGCAAGATCGTGCCGTCGCGTATCACGGCCGTTTCGGCCAAGAAGCAGCGTGAGCTCGCCCAGGCGATCAAGCGCGCCCGCTTCCTGGGCCTGCTGCCCTACGTCATCCGCTAAGCGGATTGCGACCCATCGCCGGTGCCTTGCACCGGCGATGGCCGAACCCCTAGTCGCCCAGCGGTGAAATCCCGCCGGGTATGTTGAGGCAAGATGCCTCTCACCCTGCCATTTTCGAGCAGCGGGACAGCAGGACGAAGAATGCTTCCGATCGTCGGCATCGGTGCGGGCCTTGTCTCGGCCCTTCTTTTCGCAGTGGTGATCACCGGATCGCCGCTGGCTATTCTGCTGTATTCCGCAGCCCCTCTTCCGATCTTCATCGCGGCACTCGGCTGGAATCATCGCGCCGGGCTTGTTGCGACCGCAGCCGGCGCGATCGCCGGCATGATCGCGCTCAGCTTTGCCGCCGGGCTGAATTATGCGCTGATCGTCGCGCTGCCAGCCTGGTGGATTGCCTACCTCGCGCTTCTTGCCCGTCATGACGGCACGGGCGGTGCCGAGTGGTATCCGCTCGGTCATCTTCTGGTCTGGATCGCCGCAATAGCCGCGCTGACAACCGTTGGCAGCGCTCTCGTGATGACCACGGACTACGACACCTATCGCACGGTGATCGCACGCGTCATCGAGAACCTGCTCTCCGAGATGGTGCGCAGCCGCCTCATCGCCTTGCCAGCAGATGTGAAGGTTTCCGAGCTTGCGCTGACGCTCGCGCCCGCGGTCCCCGTCGGGATCGGCGCGTCCTTCGTCACGACGATCGTCGCCAATCTCTGGCTTGCGGCCAAGGCAGTGCAGGTCTCCGGCCGGCTGCCGCGCCCGTGGCCTTTCATTCCGGCAACGACGGTTCCCCGCCAGGCGCTGATCCTGCTTGGCCTGGCAATGGCGATAGGCACGCTCGGCGGTTTCATCGGCGTCGCCGGAGCTGCGATGACCGGCGCACTCCTCGCTGCCTTCATGTTCAGCGGGCTGGCCACCATCCACGATCTGACGCGCGGCAAAGCCTGGCGCGGGCCGGCGCTGATCTCGGTCTATCTCGCGCTCGTCATCATGCAGGCCCTGCTGACACC
>NZ_JBFTZN010000302.1:0-7066 GCF_056406775.1 Allobosea sp. P1_A7 | reverse complement strand
GTATTGGTGGGCCCGAGAACTGCTGTGACACCCTGCGCACGAACCGAGGGCGGAAGAGAGCGTGCTGAAATCAAGACGCGACCGATCGTTTCCTTTGGGCCCTTGCCGGCAGCAGACGCCGGGGAAAGCGTCCTACCTTGGCACAAGCTGGAGCGCCGAAATTAAGCTGCGGAACGAGTCCTGAACGAAGCAAGCCCGAATCGCTGACTCCGGCAGAATCGGGATTCGTTCACGGCAAGATATCGCGGGGACGGCCGCACGCACCACCATATCTGGAATCGTGACACGAGCTTGATCCACTCATTTTCGCGACCAGCGTAAACGGCCGGGCGCCGACAGTCCTCCGCGCTATTTATGTCGTGCTCACGGCGAAACGAGGGGCCGCCGTGTGATTTCTGCGTACGCAACGGCGCGGAACCAGCCTGAGCCATCGCCTCAGCGGGCCGTTCGGACGAGACCCACCTCCCGTCCGACACCTTGGCGATCGGGCGTTTCCCGGAGTGTTGACAATAATACGTACGTACGTATTTTATCTTCATGAGCAAGCCATCCCTTCGTGAAAATCTCCTCGCCGCTGGCCGCGATCTCCTCTGGAAGAGCGGCTATTCCGCCACTGGCATCCGCGAGATCGTCGCTGCAGCCGGAGCGAGCCCTGGCTCCTTCACCAATCATTTCGGATCGAAGGAGGAATTCGCCGAGGAAGTGCTCGATCGCTATTTCGCCTATGTCGGCGGCCTCGTCGATGAAGCCCTGGCCGACCGCTCCCTGCCCGCAGCCGCGCGGTTGCGGCGCTATCTGGACGCGATCACGACCAAGCTCGAAGCCGGCGATTGGTCGCGCGGCTGCATGATCGGCAATTTCAGCGTCGAGACCTCTCCCAATAGCGAACGGTTGCGGCAGCGACTCTCGGAGATCTTCGTCCTTTGGCGAGAGCCCTTTGCGGCATGCATTGCCGAAGGCCAGGCCACCGGCGAGATCGCGACGGATTTCAGCGCCGACGACCTCGCTGATTTCCTGCTCACCGCCTGGCAGGGCGCGATCCTGCGCATGAAGGTCGATCGCAGCCCGGTTCCGCTCGAACGCTTCAAGGCCATCCTTTTCGCAACGCTGTTTGGAAGAAGGGCATCGCCATGACCCAGTCACCTGGATTCGCATCCGAATGGCTGCGCCGGGAGATTCCCGTCCTCGGCTCGACCATGTCCTATGTCGAGGCCGGCTCTGCGGGRCCGACCGTGCTCTTCCTGCACGGCAACCCGACCTCCTCCTATATCTGGCGCCATATCATTCCGCACGTCGCGCCGCTGGCGCGCTGTATTGCCCCCGACCTGATCGGCTACGGTCAGTCCGGCAAGCCAGATATCGCCTATCGCTTCGCCGACCAGGTCCGCTATCTCGACGCCTTCATCGCTGAACTGGGCCTCGGACGGATGGTCATCGTCGCCCAGGACTGGGGCACGGCACTCGCCTTCCACCATGCCTCGTAACCCCAGAGACATGATCGGCCTGGCCTTCATGGAATTCATCCAGCCCTTTGCAAGCTGGGATGCATTCCATCAGCGGCCGCAGGCGCGTGAGCTGTTCAGKGCATTCCGGACGCCGGGACAGGGCGAGAAGCTGATTCTCGAGGACAATGTCTTCATCGAGAGGGTCCTGCCCGCGGCCGTCCTGCGGGCCTTGAGCGATGAAGAGCTGGATGCTTATCGAGCGCCGTTTCCAACGCCCGAATCGCGCAGGCCGATCCTCCGACTGCCCAACGAGCTCCCCATTGCGGGCGCCCCGGCCGATGTCCATGCCGTCAGCGAGCGCGACCACGCAGCATTACGTGCGTCCACCTATCCGAAGCTACTGTTCTGCGGCGATCCCGGGGCGCTGATCTCTCCGGCCGAGGCGGACCGGTTCGCGGCGGGGCTGCATGATTGCCGCCTGATCAATCTCGGCCCCGGCGCGCATTACCTGCAGGAGGATCACCCCAGTGCAATCGGGACGGCGATCCGTGACTGGCTGGGTGAGATTACTGCAACGACGAACGCGAGTGAACGCGCTGCGGCTTAGTTCTGCCGCGCGGCCGCGGTGGTGGTCGGATCGACCCTGAAGCTCGAGGCCTCGATGACCGCCGTCCCGATCATGGTCTTCACCGAGATGCGGATCGGCACCATCACATTGGTGCCGTTGACGGGGGCGAGCCAGGTGTTGATCTCGCGATTCTCGGTCATGAACTTGGTGCTCGGCCGCAGGGCCCGATGCCCTGCGATCGGCACATAACGCGCCTGGCAGATCGTGACCGGGCCGCTATAGCCCTCGAGCTTCACCTGCCGCGAACCGGAATAGCTCAGCTTGATGTCATAGCGCGCAGCGCCGTCGAAGATTGGCAGCGTCCGGTTGCAGGCGGCACCATTCCCGCCCTTGCCCTCCACGGGCATCAGGAAGGCGCTGATCGGATCGACCACATTGCGCTTGTGGCTCTCGTTGAGCGGCACGCGATCGGGCTTGTCGTCGATCGGCGGCGCAATATCCACGGCCTGCACCGTGCCGCCGTCGAGCGCCATGCGCACAGTGCGGCTCTCGCTTGAGTTCGCCGACGAAACCGCGAAGGTCGCAGGCGACAGGCGCCCGCCATGAAGATTGCCGGTTGCGGCACCTGAGCCGCGTCCGCCCGTGAAGCTGCCGACCAGGCCCGTCATCTTGGCGACGATATCGAGCTTGTAGCTGCTGCCGTCGATGCCGCCGCTGAGATGGGCGGTGCCGAGCGTCAGGCCGAGCAGGGAGACATCATATTTGGCCTCCAACGAGGCCGCCGCGGCCGACGACGCTCCAAAGCCGGAGGCCAGGGCCAGCGCAGCGAGACCAAGTCCGGCCAGGGACGACGCGATGGCGGGCTTCATCCAACTCCTCCGGACGGCATGCTTCGCACCGGCATGCACTGCGAATCGGTCCGAATCGTGACCCCTTTTACCGAATTTGGCGAGTGGCAATGCCGCCACGCTGCGGCCGCCCCGATCGTGCTATGGAATCAGTCGCGGTCCTTGACGCAGCAGCCGGCCTTGGCTATAGACCCGCGACTTCAATTTGACTTCCGGTGCTCGTGGGCCGGCACGTCGCGTGTCGGCATTTTTGTTTGAGACAACCGGTTCCAAGGGAACGATATCATGGCTCGCCGTTGCGAACTGACCGGGAAAGCCACCCTCACCGGGCACCTCGTCAGCCACTCGAACCGCAAGACGAAGACCGTCTTCCGGCCGAATCTCGTCAATGTTACGCTCCGTTCGGACGCGCTCGGTCGCTCCGTGCGCCTGCGTGTCTCGGCGAACGCCCTGCGTACGGTCGATCACCGTGGCGGACTTGACGCCTTCCTGGTCAAGGAGCCGGCAGGCAACCTCTCGACCGGCGCACTCACGCTGAAGCGTGACATCGAGAAGAAGCTCGCGACCAACTGAGCGCGCGGCTCCTTCACGGAATGAATGAAGCGGCCGCAAGGCCGCTTTTTTCGTTTGCATAGGACGCAGTGGCCAGCCCCGTATCATCCGTTCTCGGTGCTTGATCGCCGGCACATTCAGGACTTGTGCTCGCCGCAAGAGCGAGCTTGAAGTCACGCTCGTCCCCTTATCCCAACTCGAATTCCAGCAGCACGGTGCGCTGCAGGAAAGAGAAGTTGTCGTCCGAGATCAGGGTCAGGATCGTCCTGCCATGATCCTGATGGACGCAAAGCCCTTCCATATTGTCGATCTCCTGGCCGAGATCGGCCTCGATCAGGGAGGGGCCGTCAAGCATCGCGCCCGGCCGGAGGCTTGCGCCGGGAACGCGGCGAATTCGCATGCCGACACCACGCAGAGGCTTGTACCAGCGCTCCAGCAGAAGCATGTCTCCGCCGGGCAGGAAGGCCAGATCGGTGATATCGAAGCCGCCATGGCGCCGCACCTGAAACAGGCCGGGCCGCCGCCCCCCGATGATCACGCCGAGCGTCGGTTCGTCTTCCCCGCCCGAGCGCTCGGCAATGGCGACGAGCGCGCCCGCAAGCGGCTGCCCGGCAGGAACGACACCAATCGCCTCCAGCCCGCGATTGCTCGGCAGGCGCTTCACCTCGCGCGGTACCGGGACGATGCGGGCACGCGCTTCGACTCCATACCGCGCCCATTCGAAACGCAGGACGTCATGCGTCCGCTCGACGCCGATATAGGCGACGCCATCGGCGATCGTCAGGCTCTCCGTGTCGAAATAGCGCGAACGATGCAGCGGCCGCCCGGAGGCGCCGAGGATCGGTGCGAGTTCGGCCTGCTCGAAGCGAACGATCCTCCCCTTCTCGGAGACAGTCTTCGCCGTCAACCAGAAGCCGTTATCGGTGATCGCAACCAGATCGACGCCGTTGCGCGAGCGCCAGAGGCCGGAAAACCCGCCGAAGCGCGGATGGTCGCCGCGCAACACCAGCCCGCCCCGGAAGCTGAGCTGGCCGAAGTGTGTCTTGCCGGGATTGCGCGGCTCGAAGGCATCGAAGCCGCGCACGCTGATGGTGAGCGGTATGCGGCCCGGCTCGATGCTCTGAGCCTGAGCGGCAGGCAAGCCCAAGCTAGCGGCGCCCAGCCCCTGGAGGACGCCGCGTCTGGTCAGCCTCATTGCATGCGACGAGAAACCGGWGCCTTGCCGGTGGGGCCATCCTCCTCGAAGAGCTCGGCCAGCTTCTCCGTCATCACCCCGCCGAGTTCCTCCGCATCGACGATGGTGACGGCGCGGCGATAGTAGCGCGTCACGTCATGGCCGATGCCGATGGCGATCAGTTCGACCGGCGAGCGCGTCTCGATCTCGGCGATGATATGGCGCAGATGCCGCTCGAGGTAGTTGCCGGCATTGACCGACAGCGTCGAATCGTCGACCGGCGCGCCATCGGAGATCACCATGAGGATCTTGCGCTGCTCGGGCCGCGCGAGCAGCCGCTTATGGGCCCAGTCGAGCGCCTCGCCGTCGATATTCTCCTTGAGCAGGCCTTCGCGCATCATCAACCCGAGATTCTTGCGAGCCCGGCGCCAAGGAGCGTCCGCCGCCTTGTAGATGATGTGCCTGAGATCGTTCAGCCGGCCCGGATTGGCCGGCTTGCCGGATTGCAGCCAGGCCTCGCGCGACAGCCCGCCCTTCCAGGCACGCGTGGTGAAGCCGAGCAGCTCGACCTTGACGCCGCAGCGCTCCAGCGTCCGCGCCAGGATGTCCGCGCAGGTCGCGGCAACCGTGATCGGCCGGCCGCGCATCGAGCCGGAATTGTCGATCAGCAGCGTCACGACCGTATCGCGGAAATTCGTGTCCGATTCCTGCCGGAAGGAGAGCGGCTGGAACGGGTCGATGATGATCCGCGGCAGGCGCGAAGGATCGAGCGAACCCTCTTCGAGATCGAACTGCCAGGACCGGTTCTGCTGCGCCATCAGGCGGCGCTGCAACCGGTTGGCAAGCCGTGCCACCACGCCCTGGAGATGGGCGAGCTGCTTGTCGAGATAGGCCCGCAGCCGAGTCAACTCCTCGGCGTCGCAGAGCTCCTCGGCCGTGACCGTCTCGTCGAACTTGACGGTGTAGGGCTTGTAGTCCGTTTGCGGCCGGTCGTTCTGGCGCCCCTCGCGGGGGCGCGGCGCCTCGCCCGCCTCCTCGGATTCAGAGGAATCGTCCTCCTCGTCCCAGTCGCCGGCCGGAGCATCGGTCGCTTCCGACGCACCCTCCTGCAACTCGTCGGTCGCATCCTCGCTGACCTCGACCTCCGAGCGCTCGCCGCCGCTTTCCTGCTCGGCCTCGCCATCCTGCTGCTGCTGATCCTCGGAGGACTGGTCCTGGTTGTCCTCGTCCTCTTCCTCGTCCTGGCCCTGCGAACTCTGCTCGGCCATGTCGAGTGAAGCCAGCATATCGCGAACCGTCCGCGAAAAGGCGCGCTGATCCTCGACCGACTGCGACAGCCGGTCGAGATCGGCACCGGCCTTCGCCTCGATCACGTCGCGCCAGAGATCGACGATCTTGGTCGCGGCCTGCGGCGGCTTCAGCCCCGTCAGGCGCTCACGCACCATCAACGCGAGTGCGTCTTCCAGTGGGGCGTCGGCCCGATCGGAGATTTCCTCGTAGCGGCCACCGCGATGATAGCGGTCTTCCAGCATGGCGGTGATGTTGCCGGCCATGCCGCTCATCCGGCGCGAGCCGACGCATTCGACCCGGGCCTGCTCGACGGCGTCGAAGWCAGCGCGCGCCGCATCGCCCTCCGGCGCGGCGCGGCGGTGAATCGAGGCGTCATGGCAGGCGAGCCTGAGTGCCATCGAATCCGAGTGGCCGCGCAGGATCGCGACATCCTGGACCGTCAGCTTGCGCGGCGGTTCGGGCAGACGGGCCCGTTCGCCAACGAGCGATGGCTTGTCCGCCGCGAAGACGATTTCCATCTCGGGCTTGCGCGCGATCGCCTTCATCGCACCGGAAATGGCGCGCTTCAGCGGCTCGGCTGGTGCTTCCTTGGGCTGACCCGGCTTACGATTGGAGATGGACAAGGCGGAGCCGTCCTTTGACTTGATGCTAGCGCGAGCGCCCGTCGAACATCGTCGAATCGAGTTCGGCGGGCTCGACACCCTCGAGGCAGCGTACATTCACCGCGACCATCGGCGTGCCGTCCGGCATCGAGCCGCGAGCGAAGGATTCGATGCCGCAGGTTTCGCAGAACAGGTGCTGGATCTTCTGCGTGTGGAAACGGTATTCGGTCAGCGCATCCTCCCCCTTTTCAAGGGTAAAGGCCGTCGCTGGCGAAAAGGTCAGGATCGAGCCGCGACGCTGGCAATAGGAACAGTTGCAGGTGATCGTCCGCTCGAGGCTGGCCTCGACCGTGAACCCGACCCGCCCGCAATGGCAGCTCCCTTGATAGCGCGCGCTCGCCATGACCCGTTTCCCCTCAGCTCAGAACGACGTTGACCGCGCTCTCCGGCAATTCCTTGCCGAAGGAGCGCTGGAAGAACTCCGCCACGAGCGTGCGCTCCATCTCGTCGCACTTGTTCAGGAACGTCACCCGGAAAGCGAAGCCGATATCGCCGAAGATCGCGGCATTCTCGGCCCAGGTGATGAC
>NZ_JBFTZN010000301.1:0-7075 GCF_056406775.1 Allobosea sp. P1_A7 | reverse complement strand
CTGCAGATGATGTTCAAGGGCGAGCAGATCAAGGCGCTGCCGGCCCGAAACAGCGGCCTCGTCCATGCGGCCGTGCCGCGGGATCAGATGCTTCAGAACGCCCGGGAGTGGCTGAAGGCCAATCCGCAGGCCAAGGCGCCCTGGGACGATCCCAAGTTCAAGCTGCCTTCCAACAAGGTCTATTCGCCCGCCGGCATGCAGATCTGGCCACCGGCCAACGCGATCTATCGCCGCGAGACGAATGACAACTACCCGGCCGCACGCGCCATACTGAGCGCAGTCTATGAGGGCCTGCAGTTGCCGATCGATCTCGGCCTCAGGGTCGAGAGCCGCTATTTCGCAAAAATTCTGCGGACGAAGGAGGCGGCCTCGATGATCCGCACGCTCTTCGTCTCGATGCAGGAGCTGAACAAGGGGGCTCGCCGCCCGGCCGATGTCCCGGCGAGCAGGCTGAAGAAGGTCGGCGTTGTCGGCGCAGGCTTCATGGGCGCGGGCATCGCCTATGTCACCGCCCAGGCAGGCCTGGACGTCATCCTGATCGACCGCGACATCGAGGCGGCCGAAAAGGGCAAGGCCTATTCGCATAAGCTGGTTTCCGACCAGATCATGAAGGGGCGCGCCAAGACGGCCGACCGCGACGCGCTGCTCGGCCGGATCATCGCCTCGGCGGACTATGCCGATCTCAAGGGCTGCGATCTCGTCATCGAGGCCGTGTTCGAGGATCCGAAGGTCAAGGCCGAGGTCATCGCCAAGGTCGAGGCGGTGGTCGGACCAAGGACGATCTTCGGCTCCAATACATCGACGCTTCCGATCACCGGGCTCGCCGAGCACTCGCAGCGCCCGAAGAATTTCATCGGCGTGCATTTCTTCTCGCCGGTCGAGAAGATGCTCCTGGTCGAGATCATCATGGCCAAGAAGACCGGCAAGAAGGCGCTCGCCATGGCGCTCGATTTCGTCCGCGCCATCAGGAAGACGCCGATCGTCGTCAACGACACGCGCGGCTTCTATGCCAACCGCTGTGTCGGCAACTACATCCGCGAAGGCCATCTGATGCTGATGGAGGGCGTGCCCCCGGCGATGATCGAGGCCGCCGGCAAGCAGGCCGGCATGCCGGTCGGTCCGCTGTCCCTCAATGACGAGGTCGCGGTCGATCTCGCCTACAAGGTGCTGAAGGCGACCAAGGCCCAACTCGGCGAACAGGCGGTCGATCCGGCGCAGGAAAGACTGCTCACCGAGATGGTCGAGACGCATGGCCGCCTCGGCCGCAAGAACAGGAAAGGCTTCTACGACTATCCGGAAGCCGGCCCGAAGCGGCTTTGGCCGGGGCTTGCCGAGCTGACGAAGAACCGGCTCGACCCCGAGCTMATCGACATGCAGGAGCTCAAGGAACGCCTGCTCGTCACCCAGGCCCTGGAAGCTGCCCGCACCTATGAGGAAGGTGTCGTGACCGATCCTCGCGAGGCGGATGTCGGCTCGATCATCGGCTTCGGTTTCGCGCCCTATTCGGGCGGCACGCTCTCCTACATCGACAACATGGGCGCGGCCGTCTTCGTGAAGCTCTGCGAGAAGCTCGCCAGGACCCATGGAGAGCGCTTCAGGCCGAACCGGCAGCTCAAGCGCATGGCGAAGACGGGCGAGAGCTACTATGGCAATGCGGAGAAGAAGGCTGCCGCATAATCCCCTGAGGCCACCGCGTGACGATCCGGCCGATCATTGGCTTTCCCGATTCTCGGCTGCGCATGGCAGCCGAGCCGGTGACGCGTTTCGATGCGGTGCTTCGCTCGCTCGCGGCCGATTTGCTGGAAACGATGCGGGCGGCTCCCGGCATCGGCATAACGGCGCCGCATATCGGTCTTCTCCAGCGGCTGGTCGTGCTGGAGCTGTCGCCGGGTGAGGTTCGGACCTATGTGAACCCGGCGATCGCCTGGGCTTCACCTGACATGATCCGCCACCACGAGGGCAGCGTTTCGATGGCGGGGGTTGCAGACGAGATCGAGCGTCATGCCCGCGTCCGTGTCACCTATCGGGACCTGGACGGTGCGGAACAGTTCGAAGAGGCAGATGGCCTGCTCGCCGTTTGCCACCAGCACGAGATCGATCAGCTCGACGGCATTTTCTGGGTCGATCGCCTGTCACGCCTGAAGCGCGACAGGCTGATCGCCCGCTACCGCAAGCTGCGGCGTGCGTGATCTTGCCGCTCGCCGGCCCTTGGCAGAACCGGAGCCTGGCGCAGCCTCTCGCAGGCGCCTGCGGCAGCCTTTGGGCGGTGATGGGTCGGCCGAACCCCTGACTGGCCCGGAACCGGACACGACGACCGAAACGTGACGATTCGCTCAAGCGCGCGAAACGCGCGCGACATTCCGATTCGCCCTTCGCAAGTGCCTGCTTTTCGCGAGCGCGGCTGCGACGGGGATGGCCGGAATCTGAGAGCAATCCACCGAAAAATGGGTGCTTGCGGACGATGCCGCTGACCGAAATCCCGCCAGATCCGACGCCGCGATGGCCGAGCCTGCAGCCGCTCAGGTGCGTCCCAGCTCCCTCCCGGGAGACGTTCCGGCGGGGCCGCGCGCTCTTCATCAGGGTGTCTACCCCTTCGGTATGCTGGCCTGCGAAGAAGACGTGGTCGAGACCTCCTGGGGGCAGCACAGCGAGCAGGGCTCCGCGGCAAAGACCTTGAGGCGATCGAACGGAACGGAAGGGGTGTAGTCCGGCTGGTCGGCAGGGGCTTGAACGCCGGGATGATCGGCCTGCCTGCAGGCTTCGCATTGAGCGCCGCCATCTGGCCGGGCCACCCATTACCGGCTTACCTACGCGGCCCTAGTAAAACACGCTTCGGCACGCGACCATGCGCCGGGTCTGCTTGACGAGCCGGCACACGCCGAATGGCATGCAGAATGCTTCAAAATCACGGGGGTTTTCGCCCGGCTGCGAGACGAAGGCTGTCGGCCGCATCCTGTACAATTAAGCTTCTCTCAACCTAACAGCGCAAAGCGGGCTGTAAATTGCGGGCGAGGCGGGGCACCACTGCGCGCCGCGGTCGCCCGGTCGCTTCGACGTTGCGAATGACGTAACGTCGGTTTTGGCGTAGTTTGGATGAAGGGGGGAACAAACTGGACCAAACCCCAATGGTCGAGAGCAGTCAGGATACCGACCGGCTCGCAGACCCGGAGGCTCTCGCTGTCCGTGAGGCCCTTGAACGCATCCTGACATCGGATGCGTTTCGCAGTGCACCGCAGCTCTCCGCATTTCTGAACTTCATCGTGGAGCGCCGCATCGAAGGGCGCAGCTCGGAACTCAAGGGTTACACCATTGCGGTTGAGGCCTTCGGCCGACCGGCAGATTTCGACCCGCAGTCCGACCCCATCGTCAGGGTCGAGGCCGGTCGTCTGCGCAGGGCGCTAGGCCAGTATTATCAGGGCGATGGCGCCGACGACACGATCCGCATTTCCATGCCGGTCGGCGCTTACGTCCCTGTCTTTGAACATCTTGGGGCTGCCGGGATGCCGGCCGAGCCGGCGCAGGAGCGCATGGCGCCCGGCGACGCCAGGGCGGCCCAACTGCCGGTCCCTGAGCGGCCGAGCAGGCACGGTTTCAGGCTCGGGCACTGGCTCGCCGTGTTAGCGCTGGTCCTCGTGATCGTGCCTCTCGCCACTTGGCACTACCTCCCGCCGCTCGAGACGACACCGCAACCCGACCCGCTGGTGCGCCAGGCTCAACTGATCGAGGAGGCAGCGCGTCGCGCGGGATCGAGCGCGTCGGCTCATTTGCCGATGGTCGTCGTATCGCTGAGCGGCGCGGCCGACGATCCGGAGCTGGCCGGGCTGGTGCAGGCCTTCACGCGGCTCCTGGTCGATGCCCTGGCTCGATTCGACGATCTCGTTACCGTTCGTACGCCGGCCGCCGGCGCGGACCTCTATAGCGGCGCCGACTATGTCTTCGAGATGAATGCGACGCGGCAAGGCGGGGCGACGGAAGGCTTCGGCCGGTTGCGCTCCGTCAAGGACGGTCGTGTGGTCTGGACGACGTCTGCCATCCGGACATTGCCGAAGGGCGAGGACGCTCCGGAATTGCGCGAGATCGCCCGACGGCTCGCAGTCAGGCTTGCCGAGCCCTTCGGCATCATTCACGCCGACTATCGCCAGACGATGACGGCGTCGCCGATGCGCTGTGTCTTCCAGGCGCTGAATATCCGCCGCACCATGCGCGCCGAAGATCACCTGGCCGCCCGCAACTGCCTGGAGGCGGTTCTGGAGCGCGACCCTGCCTTCCATCCCGCCTGGTCGCAGCTCGCCCTGCTGACGGTCGACGAATACACCGCCGGACTCAATCCACTGCCTGGTTCGCCGCTCGATCGCGCCTTGAGCGCCGCGTTGACGGCGGTCAGGCTGGCGCCGTCCAGCGCACGCGCGCAGCAGGCCATGATGGACGTTTACTTCGCACGTGGCGCCTATGAAGATGCCTTCAGGGCGGGCCGGGCCGCGCTCGTCCGCAATCCCTACGATCCCGACATCATGGCCGATCTCGGCGCGCGCTATGTTCAGATCGGTCAGCCTGCGGAAGGCCTGCCGCTGCTGCAGCGGGCTGTGGCATCCAGCAGCGGCCGTCCTGCCTGGTACGATTTCTACGCCTTCCTGGCCGAGCATCTGATGGGCAATGACAAGCTCGCGGATGCGCATGCCGCCATTTTCGTCGCCGATGACAGTCCGCTCAGCTTGCTTGGCCGAGCCCTCCACTTTGCGGGAAAGCATGATGAGCCGGGCGTTTCAGCGGCCCTGCGACGGCTGGCGCAGGCGGCTCCGCTCTTCGCGATCGACGCCAGGCTTTACCTGTCGCGGATGGGGTTCAGCGAAGCCGTCATCGACCGGATCATGTCGGATCTCGGGCCGCGTCGGCTTGAAGCCAGCGGCGTTCACTAAGCGAATTCCCGACCGTCGCCGCTTTTCGTCCATGGCCCTCGCATGCGCGTGAACAGACGGTTAATGTCGGGTAGCAGAGTGATTCGTCGCTTTCATTCCCCAGCAACCTCTTTCGCGCGGTCGTCGCCTTGGCCCCTGTCCGCCTTACCGCCTTGCATCCTCTCGCCAGTGCCGTGACCGGCGTGGCGGCTGGCGCAATCGCGGTTCTCGCCTTGCCGGGAGCGCTGGCCAACGCCACCGGCCTCCTGCTGGCGGGGGCAGGGTTGGCGGCATCCGCGATCTTCTACGAGCGACGTGTCCTTGCGCAGCGCGAGCAGATCTTCGCGGCGATCGGCGAGGTCAAGGTTCGCCTGGCTACCAATGCCATCAGGCTTGACAGTTTGGCGCAGCGTGTCGAGCAACTGCCGATGAGCGAGGCCGATGCCGCGCCCGCACGTGCTGCGATCAATGAACTGACGGCCGAGGTCGGATTGCTCGGCGACCTGTTGCAGCAAGTCGCAACGACGCTGGCAGATCACGACACGYAACTCTCGGCTGCGCAGGCCCGGCGCAATGCCGAAGCCGCTCCCCCGCCGCCGCCGGCGCCTGCTCCCGAGCTTGCCCGCATTGCGCATCGCGAGGCGCTTGCTGCAGCGCGTGCGGAGGCCATTCAGGCCGAGCAGCTGCGCGCTGCCGATGAACGAGCCGCGATCATCAGCACCGCGCTGGCCGAGGGCAAGGTCGAGGTCCATCTCCAGCCGATCGTGCAGTTGCCGCAACGCCGGACACGTGGCTACGAGGCGCTGGTCCGTCTGCGTCTCGATGAGAGCACCTTGCTGCTCCCCGCCGAATTCCTGGCGATCGTCGAGGAGCRGGGTTTCGGTCCGACGCTCGATGCACTGGTGCTGACACGTACGCTGGCGATCGCGCGCCATCTGGGATCCAAGGACGGCGGCCTGTTCGTGGCCTGTAATTTCAGCGCCGCAACCTGGGCCTCGTCGCAGGCTCTGGTGACCCTCTCCCGTATCCTCGAGAAATATCGCGAGCACGCCGGCCATCTGGTGATCGAGATGCCGCAGCGCGTCTTCCGCGCTCTGGAGCCGACCAGCCTTGGCCTGCTGGGGGCGATGTCCGCCAATGGCGTGCGCTTCGCGCTCGACCATGTCGGCGATCTTCGGTTCGACCCGGCATCGCTACATGATCGTGCCATTCGCTTCGTGAAAGTGCCGGCCGCCCTGCTGCAGGCTGAAGCCGAGCGTTCCTCGATCGATATCGCCGCCGCCGATCTCGCGGCTCAGCTCGCGCGGGCCTCGATCATCCTCGTCGCCGAGAAGATCGAGGATGATCCGACTGTCGCGGACATGATCGAGCTTGGCGTGACCTATGCCCAGGGGCTGGTGATTTCACCGCCGCGGCCGGTCAAGCCGGAGGTCTTTGCCGATCCCGAGCCGGCGAAACCCGCCGCTCCGGTGCCCGAGCCCGAGCGGCCCGCCGCGCGGATCTCGGCCGAGATTCTGGGCTATCCCACCGCCGGCACATCGCCTGCGGCAGCGCTGCCAGCCCCGCCGAGCGGGCCTGCGCAGAAAGGCCCGGCGCCGGAGCGCCTGCCGTTCCGCGCCGTGCTACGCCGCGCCAGCGCCTGACAAAACCCTATCGCTGCCCGTTGCGACGGCCTAAACCGGCACCGTGCCGCGCTGCCGTCGCGCCGCATAGCCCAATTGGTTTCAGGGGAGTTGACCGCTTTGCAGCCTGCCAAGACCGCGCCCACCGTCGCATTGAGCGGTTTCTCGGAAATCACCGACCGGTTCGATCTCTGCCTGTGCGATATCTGGGGTGTCGTTCACAACGGCGTGGCAGCTCATCAGGACGCCTGCGATGCGCTGGTTGCGATGCGGGAACGCGGTGTTTCCGTCGTGCTGGTGACCAACGCTCCCCGTCCCCGCCGTGAAATCGAGGTCCAGCTCGCGCGTTTTGCCGTGCCGGAGGCTGCCTATGATGCGATCGTGACCTCCGGCGATGTCTGCCGGGCGCTGATCGAGGAACGGTCCGGCGAGCCGGTCTTCATGCTCGGCCCTGACCGCGACCTGCCCCTGATCGCCGGGCTGGATGCGCCGCGCGTCTCACCCGCGGACGCGCGCTACGTGCTCTGCACGGGATTGTTCGACGACGAGACCGAGACG
>NZ_JBFTZN010000300.1:0-7089 GCF_056406775.1 Allobosea sp. P1_A7 | reverse complement strand
GTAGATATAGTGCCCGCCGGGCACACGGCGTTTCGTTTCGATGGGATGCGGCCGGGGGATGACGTGACGAATCCCAAGAAGCTGATGCGAACGCCATGAACGAGCACACCAGTCCGGTCGACCGCATCGAGCGCGTCATCTCCGCCGTTCTGAACGATATCAACGCCGGGGCCTTCACCAACGGAAGCTGGCTGAAGCTGGCCGAACTCGAGAGCCGTTACGGGTGCTCGCGTGCGGATGCTCGGCGCGCCTTGGAGAAGTTGGCGATCAAAGGCGTCGTTCAACGCATCCAAAACCGCGGCTTCTATGTCACCAGGATCGATGACTCACGTCATAAGGAACTGATCGAGGTTCGCGTCGTGCTCGAAACGGCGACCTTGGACGACGTAATCCGAAACGCCAGCCGGGCCGACGTTGATGAGCTGGAACGATTGGCGCAATCGTTCAGGGCATTGATACGAGAGGGGACCGTTTTGGAGAAATACCAAGCCAACCAAGCGTTTCACAGCTATCTGACGAATCTTTGCTCGAACAAGGAGCTGGTAAGTCTCACGCTCGAATATCGCGGGAACGCGCGCACCACATCGATCGAGCAGTGGCCATCGTTGGCACGCATCGAACGCTCGGCAGACGAACATTTCGCGATGGTGGAGGCGATCAAAAACGAGGACCTCGAAACGCTCGTCGAGCTCACGCGAAACCATATACGCCAATCGACCCGCTAGCTTCGCGGTTCCCTGCCAGCATTCGGTCGGCTGGCCCGAGCTCTCACGAATGCCCAATGGCCATCCACACCCGGTAAGCACCGAATCGGTTCGTTACGCCGTATCGTTTCTATCTAATCCGCCGCAGGTGGACGTGGTCTATCCCTGATCCCTGAGGAGACGCTCGACGCAGGTCGCCAGCGAGCCGCGCCATGCGGGAAGCGTAACGCCGTGCCGCGCGGCGAGCTTGCCGCAGTCGAGCCGTGAATTGGCCGGCCTCCGCGCTGGCGTCGGGTAATCCGTCGTGGCGATGCGCTTGACCGCGACCGGCTTGCCGCCGAGCCGCTCCCGGTCTGCGAAGATCGCCTCGGCGACATCGGCCCAGACCGCTTCCCCCGCAGCACTCATGTGAAAGATGCCGCGCAGTGTCTCGTCCTGGGGGCGGGCGACCAGATTGCGCGCCACCGCCAGGACGGCGTCGGCGATGTCGAGCGCGCTGGTCGGGCAGCCATGCTGGTCCGCGACCACGCCGACCTCGTCGCTTGTTTCGGCCAGGCGCAGCATGGTCTTGACGAAATTCTTGCCGAAGGGGCTGTAGATCCAGGCCGTACGCAGGATCGCGTGGTTGTCCGAGGCGGCCGCGACCGCCCGCTCGCCGGCCAGCTTGCTGGCACCATAGGCTGAGATCGGCCCGGTCGCATCGTCCTCGCGATAGGGCCGGTCGAGCGCCCCGTCGAAGACGTAGTCGGTCGAAATCTGGATGACGGGAACGCCAAGTGCGGCAGCCGCGCGCGCCGCTTCACCGGCCGCCTCGCCGTTGACGCGCATGGCGAGGTCGGGCTCGCTCTCAGCCTGGTCCACCGCCGTATAGGCCGCCGCATTGACGATGACATGGGGCCTGGCCGCGCGCAGCGCTGGCGCGATCATTTTGGGGATGGCGAGATCCAGTTCCGGGCGGCGGAGCGCGACGACTTCAACACCGGTCGGCACGCGCTCCAGCATGGCGCGGACGACCTGGCCGGTCCAACCGGTGACGACGATGCGCAGACCCATCAGTCGAAAAACCGCAGCATCTCGGCGAGCCGCGGATGCTTGCGATCCTTGTCGGAGAGGGTCAGCGAGGTCAGGGGCAGAGCCCCGGCGATGCCGAGGGCCGGATCATCGAAGGCGAGCCCATGATCGTTCTCCGGCGCGTAGGGCGCGGTAGCCTTGTAGAGCACTTCGGTGTCCGGCTCGTGTGTGACGAAGGGCATTGTCATGTCTCCGGCCTGTTTGCGCGGCACGATATGGCCGCTGGCCCTGATGTTGTCCGCTTGAACCGATCCCCTACGTAGATCGACGAATTTTCGCGGCTCGTCCATGGACGCGAGGGGGACCCGAATCCGCAACCCCTCCCGGCTCATGATCATAGCGACCTCCAGTGCTGAAGATCAGCCTCGTCTTCGCCAAACTGAATGGCCGAAAAGCGGACGTACCCAACGTCAGAAAAGGCAGCTCCGGACATTGTCACCCGCCCCCCGGCCAAAACCGCCCTATCGCGCCTGATCGCGGCCCTGCCTCTGCTCCACGGCGGCGATATAGGCGTCGCGCGAGGGGCCGAGATGGTCGCGGCAGAGCTSGACCAGCCYYGCCCGGTCGCCGGCCTCGARCGCKGCGATCATCGCCCAATGCYCGGCGCAGGCCAGCGCCAGATGCGAGGGGCTGGCCGCCGTGATCGAACGGGCGCCATGAACCTTCTGCGCCATCATCTGGATCAGCTCGACCAGATGCGGATTGCCGCATGCGGCAAAGAGCGCCTCGTGAAACGCCATATTGGCGCGGAAGGCCGCGCGCGCGTCGGCGTCAGTGACCGCGGCCGCATGGACCTCCTGAATGGCTTTCAGCCGTGAGACGATCTCGGAGCCCGCCGGCAGCGGAATCTGCTCAGCCGCCAAGGTCTCCAGCGCCTCGCGCACCGAATAGATCTGGTGCACCTCCTGCGGCTCCAGCAGCCTGACGGCTGCGCCCTTGTTCGGCACGCGCTCGACCAGCCCGACCCGCTCCAGCTCGGCCAGGGCCTCGCGCACGACATGGCGCTTCACCTCGAGCCGAGCGGCGATGTCCTCCTCGATCAGGCGCTCGCGCGGCAGCAGCCAGCCAAGCACGATCTCCTCCTCGAGGGCATCGGCCACCATGCGGGTGCGGTCGGCGGTGGCGGGCTTCAACGCGAGGACGGACATTCGGCTTATTCCAGTTCCAACATAATTGTTGRCAATCATGTCAACGGCAACGCCTCATCATGTCATGACGAGCACCAATGACAAGACGGCCCCCGCCAAACCGGCCCCGCGCGGCATGCGCCGCAATCTCGCCAGCTATGGCGATCCCGGTTTTTCGCTGTTCCTGCGGAAGGCGTTCATCAAGGCGGCCGGTTTTTCCGACGATGCGCTGGACCGGCCGATCATCGGCATCACCAACACCTTCAGCGACTTCAACCCCTGCCACGGCAATGTGCCGCGCCTGATCGAGGCGGTGAAGCGCGGCGTCATGCTCGCCGGCGGCCTGCCGATGGAGTTCCCGACCGTCTCGATCCACGAGTCGTTCTCGAACCCGACATCGATGTTCCTGCGCAACCTGATGGCGATCGACACCGAGGAGATGATCCGCGCCCAGCCGATGGATTCGGTCGTGCTGATCGGCGGCTGCGACAAGACCGTGCCGGCGCAGCTGATGGGCGCGGTCTCGGCCGATATCCCCGCGATCCAGCTCATCACCGGCCCGATGCTGGTCGGCCACCACAAGGGCGAGATCCTCGGCGCCTGCACGGATTGCCGCAGGCTCTGGGGCCAGCACCGGGCCGGCACGATCGACGAGGCCGAGATCGAGGTCTTGAGCGGCAGGCTCGCACCGACGCAAGGCACCTGCATGGTCATGGGCACGGCCAGCACCATGGGCTGCCTCGTCGAGGCGCTCGGCATCGCGCTGCCCGGCACCGGCACGATTCCGGCAACCCATGCCGACCGCATCCGCGCCGCCGAAGCCAGCGGCAAACAGGCTGTCGCTCTGGCCAAGGGCGGAGCAAGGCCGAGCGAATTGCTGACCGAGACCGCCTTCCGCAACGCCATGGTGGTGCTGCAGGCGATCGGCGGCTCGACCAACGGGCTCGTCCATCTCGCGGCCATCGCGCGGCGCGCAGGCTTGAGCATCGATCTCGAGGAGTTCGACGCGATCGGCCGCGCCGTGCCGGTGCTGATCGATCTGAAGCCGTCGGGCGATCATTACATGGAGCATTTCCACTGGGCCGGCGGCGTGCCGAAGCTGATGAAGGAGCTGCGCGCGCATCTGGCGCTCGACGCCATCACCATCAGCGGCCAGACCATCGGCGAGATCGCGGAGGCCGCCGAGGAGGTGCCGAACCAGACGATCATCCGCAGCGCCGCAAACCCGCTCAAGCAGACCGGCGGCATGGCCGTGCTGCGCGGCAACCTGGCGCCGGGCGGCGCGGTGATCAAGCATTCGGCCGCGTCCCCCGCCCTGCTCCAGCACACCGGCCGGGCCGTGGTCTTCGACTCCGTCGAGGACATGGTGACGCGCATGGACGATCCCGCGCTCGACGTGACCGCCGATGACGTGCTCGTGCTGCGCAATGCCGGGCCCAAGGGCGCGCCCGGCATGCCCGAGGCCGGCTATCTGCCGATCCCGAAGAAGCTCGCCCAGGCCGGCGTCAAGGACATGGTCAGGATTTCGGACGCCCGCATGAGCGGCACCGCCTTCGGCACGATCGTCCTGCACATCACGCCTGAATCGGCGGTGGGCGGCCCGCTCGGGCTGGTCCGCGATGGCGACCTGATCAGGCTCGACGTGCCCGCCCGCCAGATCGAATTGCTGGTCGAGGCGGCCGAGCTCGACCGCCGCAGGGGTGAATGGCAGGCGCCCGCCCATCTCAGGGAGCCCTCGCGCGGCTATCGCGGGCTTTATCTGAAAAGCGTCCTCCAGGCCGACGAAGGCTGCGATTTCGACTTCTGCTGACCGGCCGCAGCGCGGCTCAAGACACGTGATGCAGGGCCGGACGAACCGGCCCGCAGCCCAACCCGGAGGACAATGCCCGATGCTGAAACGCGCCTTTCTCGGCGGCACGCTCGCCGCTCTCTCGCTTGCCGGTCTGTCACTTGCCCTTGCCGCCCCCGCAGGCGCGCAGGCCTATCCGCAAAGGCCGGTCACGCTGCTCGTGCCCTATGCGCCGGGCGGGGCGACCGACATCATCGGCCGCGTCATCGCCGAGGAACTCTCGCAGAGCATCGGCCAACGCGTCATCGTCGAGAACCGCGCCGGCGCGGCCGGCAGCGTCGGCGCGGCTGCCGTCGCCCGCTCCCAGCCCGATGGCTATCTGCTGCTGATGGGCGCGCTCACCAGCCACTCGATCAATATGGGGCTGCAGGCCAAGCCCGGCTTCGACCTGAAGAAGGATTTCGCGCCCGTCACCCTCGCCGGCACGGTCGGCCTGGCGCTCGTCGTCCACCCCTCGGTGCAGGCCAAGACGATCCCCGAGCTGATCGCGCTCGCCAAGGCCAAGCCCGAGGACTTCAACTACGCCTCCTCCGGCAATGGCTCGCCGCAGCATCTGGCCGGCGAGATGTTCAACGCCCGCGCCGGGACGAAGCTCGGCCATGTGCCCTATCGCGGCAGCGGCCCGGCCATGACCGACATGATCGGCGGCCAGGTCAAGGTGATGTTCGACACCTTTCCCTCCGTGCTGCAGCATGTGAATGCGGGCTCGCTGAAGGCGATCGCGACCACCGGCCGCGAGCCCTCCCCCTTCATGCCGGATTATCCCACCGCGATCTCGCAGGGGCTGCCCGATTTCGAGATCGGCTCCTGGTTCGGGGTGCTCGCCCCGGCCGGTACGCCGCAGCCGATCATCGACAAGCTCAACGCCGAGATCGTCAAGGCGCTGAAAAGCCCCAAGGCGCTGGAAGCGATGAAGCTGCAAGGCGTGACGCCAAAGCCCGGCACGCCGGCCGAGGCGGCCGCGCTGATCGACAGCGAGATGACGAAATGGAGCGACCTGATCAAGGCGAYCGGGCTGAAGCCGGAGTGATGGAATTTGGCTCTGCGCTGCGCTAGGCCCGGAGCGGTGGCACCGGTGAGATCCTGCGCTCATCGACGCCAGCCCTTGGGAGCGCGAGCATCATGACAAACCCCATCGAGCGCATCGCCATTGTCGGCGCCGGCATGATCGGCGCGAGCTGGGCGGCCCTCGCCTGCGCCCATGGCGTCGCTGTCGCGGCTTACGACCCCTCGCCCGCTGCCGAGGAGAAATTCTTCACTTACGTCGCGCGGGCGCGGGCGCAGCTCGCCGAACTGGGGCTTGACGGGGCGGGGGCGCTCAGCTTTTCGACCAGGCTCGGCGCGGTGCTTGAAAGCGCGCAGTTCATCCAGGAGAACGGCCCGGAGAACGAGGCCGTGAAACGGCAGTTGCTGAGCCAGATCGACGCCCAGACGGCGCCGGATGCGATCATCGCCAGCAGCACCTCGGCCCTGCTGCGCAGCGCCATCGTCGCCGAGTGCCTCCGGCCCGAGCGCATCATCGTCGCCCATCCGTTCAACCCGCCGCATCTCGTGCCCCTGGTCGAGATCATCGGCGCGGATGAGGCCGTCATTGCCCGCGCCAGCGCCTTGTATCGCGCGCTGGGGCGCAGGCCCGTGGTGCTGAACCGGGAAATGCCGGGCCATATCGCCAACCGGCTGGCGTCGGCGCTCTATCGCGAGGCGGTCCATCTGGTCGAGCAGGGCGTGGCCAGCGTCGCCGATATCGATGCCGCCCTGTGCCACGGGCCGGGTCTGCGCTGGGCTCTGATGGGCCCGCATATGACCTATCATCTCGGCGGCGGCGATGGCGGCATCAAGGGCTATCTCGCCCATCTCGGGCCGAGCCAGCTCAGGCGCTGGGAATCGCTCGGCCAACCCTCCCTCAGCGAAGAAGTGCAGCGCCGGATCGTCGAGGGGGTGGCAGAAGAGAGCGCCGGCCGCTCGATCGCAGAGCTGGAAGCGCGCCGCGACGAGGGCCTGCTGGCGCTGCTGAAATCGCGCAAGCTGGTGAGCGAGTAGGCGGGGTCACAGGCCTGAGTTGGCGCGCAGCAAATCCCGCGCGCCGTCCTTTCGCGGAGCAGGCGGCGGCACGCCCCTCAGCCCTGACAGGTGCCCTACAAATCGGTGATCGGCCCCGTGCCCTTGCGGAAGGTTCTCTCCTGCCCCCTCGTCCGCGACGCGTCCCGGCGCTCGATCTGGACGGAGAGGCTGAAGTCAAGCGCGCCGGAGCAGCGGCCACTCAGGGTGATCCTCGTTTCCCCCTGGTCGTGGCTGAAGCTGCAGGTGAGGGATTGGCTGAACCCGGGGCGTTGATCCT
>NZ_JBFTZN010000299.1:0-7106 GCF_056406775.1 Allobosea sp. P1_A7 | reverse complement strand
GCACCGTGCAGCTCTTGAAGGGCGAAAACGGCAAGGGACTGGGCTCGAGATGGGGGGCGTATTTCAAGGATCATTCCTCCGGCGGCGTCATTGAACATCGATAATATGCAACCGATATATCGGATGAATAATGGTTTGGAAAGCCGGCGCGGATGAGGTAGGCGGAATCGAACGCCGCTGCGGATCTGCGCAGCGAGACAGCACGGCGCGGAAGGGTGAGATGAACCAGTCGGAAGAAGCCGTCGCCGTGCTGCAACGCCTGATCGTCCGGGGCGAATTGAAGCCCGGCTCGATGGTCTCGGAACGTCATCTGATGGAGTTGACCGGGCTCGGCCGGACGCCGGTGCGGGAGGCGATCCAGCGCCTCGCCCTCAGCTACATGGTGCGGATCCACCCCAACAAAGGCATCGAAATCCCCGGCATCTCGATCGAGGATCAACTCAGCGGCCTGGAGGTGCGGCGCGCCAACGAGCTGCTCGCGGTGGAGCTTGCCTGCGCCCGCGCAACGCAGAAGGACATTGCTGCGATTGAAAAGCTGGCGGCCGTGCTTGATGGCGAATTCACGCTGCACGACTATTCAGAAACGGTCGGGCAGACTCACGCGCTGATCATCGAGGCGGCGCATAATCCCTATCTCGCGGCCCTGATGACGCCGCTGCAGTCCCTGTCGCGGCGCTTCTGGGTCATGCATGTGCGCGACGAGCAGCAGGAGATCGCGCGCGGCAAGCGGCTCCACCAGCAGATCCTCAAGGGCATCGCCAGCAGGGATGTGGCCGCAGCCAGCGCGGCGTCGCTGACGCTCAACGCCTACCTCGTGGAATTCGCCCTGGCCGTCGTCGGCCGGATGGCAACGCCGCGATAGGCGCGGCGAACCGGGGCAAGGTTCCGCCGGCCGCTCCGCCGCCGCTTGCTATGCCGGGCTCGCTCTCCGCGTGACGGCAAGGCCGCAACCCTTCGCCCGGAAGCCTGCCGACCGCCCGAGCGATGACAGCGCGAAGCCGGCAGCGCTCACGCGGCCTTGCGCGAGACTCTGCCCTGCAGGGACAGCCGCTGCGATGATGGGCCGATGACGTCTTCGGTCAGCCTGCCGCATTCCACCATGATCCCCTCGCCGAGATCGGCGAGCGCCATGCTGTCGTCGATCAGCCTTTCGGACAGGCTCATCGCGGCCTCGATCTGGCCGGCCTGGAACGCCATGAGGCCGTCCGCGTCCTTGATCTCGGCGGCTGCGCTCAGCCGCGCGAAGCCCAGGTCCATGCAGCTCCGCAGCATCCTCATCTGCAGCACGCCAAGCTTCTGGGCGGCGTCCAGGGCGAGCCTGTTCGTCTAGACTGCGACAGTCAGAGAATTTTGCAATGGGTCCATCAGGGTGTTCGAGAGCTCAGGCATGGTCGCGTCTCCCTTGCTGTGATGGTGGGACGACAGCGCCTGGAAGGTGGCCGCGCTCGGGCCGCTTTCGGGCCGTCTTAGCCAAGATCGGATCGTCCCATCGCGGCGACCGTGAACAGCGCGGCCGATATCCGCGAACGAACCAACCGCGGCCCGCCGCAGTCTGGGATGAGGCTGCGCCGCATGCCGGGATGATGCCCGCGTTGTGCTCGTGGATGATGGCGGTTTCCTGACGGGAGAGTTCGTCGCCCCCGCGCAAGCCGCGGGACCGCGTTGCCCGTTGACGAAGTCGTGACCCCGGCCAGGAGCCCGGCAGCCTCAACGCCGCTTGCGCCGCGCAGGGGCAGGTTCAAGATGAGATCGAGGCTTGGCTGGCTCCGTCACCGGAATGCAGGTCCGCGACGGGTTCGCTACGTGAGTTCCGTCGTTGTGTCTGAGGGAGCGTCGCATGCTTGTGAGACATCACGTCAGGGCTGTCTGGCTGCGTATCGGGGTCGTGCTGGCACTCGCTGCACTCTTTGTCGCCCCGATGGCGTTCAAATAGCAGCGCGAGACGGCGCCGAGCCGGGGAGCCGGATCCGGCCGCCCGGTTTGCGCCCGCGACAGCCGGCGGCTCAAGTCACACGCTCGCAGGGCAGGCTAAAACGTGAGTCCGCCGAAGAGCTTGCGCGCAATGACTCAACGTCCACAATAAGATGAAGAGGGCCCCGCGACCGGACTGCGAACAGTCCTGGCCCGGCGACCGGCCAGGCAATCATGTGCTCCGGGCAGCCTGGCGCCCGACGATCCATGGGAGGGTTTCGCGCCGGTCGACCGTGGAGCCTTCCGCCGCGACCAGTCGATTTACAGGCCGGGCGCTCCGCCCATAATCACCGCAGATGTGCCGATCTGTCTTCGGGCAGGATACGATATCGGCTCCGATGATCCAGCGAGGCGACGCGCGGAATGGAACATCTGTTTTCGGCCGTCGAGCCCTATATTCACGAATATGGCGCTGTCGCCATCTTCGTGATCCTGTTTCTGGAGTCGCTCRGGGCACCTTTGCCGGGAGAATCCGCGCTGATCTTCGCCGGCGTACTCGCGTCCCGCGGCGAGCTGTCCTTGTCCGCCGTCCTCTTCAACGCCTGGGTGGGAGCTGTCCTCGGCGACAATGTCGGCTACCTGATCGGCCGGACCTTCGGCCGAGCCGTCATCCTCAAGCATGGATCGCGGATCGGATTGACACCTGAGCGCTTCAATCACGTCGAAGCGGTCTTTGCACGTTATGGTCCAGCGACGGTGGCCGCGGCGCGGTTCGTCAACATCCTTCGGCAGCTCAATGGCATCGCCGCCGGCACGACCGGAATGGATTGGCGGCGCTTCCTGCTTTTCAACGCGCTCGGCGGCGCGCTGTGGGTTGCCGTCTGGGGTGCCGGCGCCTTCTATTTCGGCACGCATATGTCCGGGATCGCGACCTACATCCCGCGATGGGGTCATGTTGGGATAAGGGTGCTCCCGCTCGTCCTGGCAGCCATCGGCGCGATCGTGCTCCTCGTCTGGCTTTGGCGCAGCCGCAAGCAACAAGGCTCGCCGCAATAGAGGTCCGAAAAGAAAACCGAGGAGCTTTCGCGCTCCGGGATGACTGAGCCCTTCCTTGGTTTAGTCAGGGCCCCTCGTAATAGGTCGCGTCGTCCTGCAGGATTTCGGGCCTTGGCGAAGTTCCGGTCTCCTTCTTCGTGCCCGGCAGGACTTCGAACCAATTGTCGAACTTGACCATTGTCGAACCGAGCTGCGCGAGCACGGCGGGATTTCCTGCCATCCTGGCCCTTCCGGCCGAGACCTTGTCGGCCAGCTTCGCCGTGCCGATCATCACGTCCTCCAGCTCGCGGCGGTCGATCGTGATCGTCAGATCTGCATCCGCGGCCTGATAGCCGGCGATCGTCGTCAGCGTCGCATTGCTCATCTCGACCACAAACCGCTCGCCATTGTCCGGCGTCGAGATATTGATCTTGAACTTCATGCCGTCGGCCTTGCGGCTGTCCATCTGGACCCCGAGGTAATTCAGGAACAGCTCGGTGGTGGTGCCGCGTACGAAGTCGGGGCTGCCCGCCTTTGCCGCCTTCACCGCGATGACGCCATCGCGCAGTTCCTTGGCGCCGGACAGGAAGCTGTTCCGCAGGCTCGGGCTCTCGAACTGGTAGCCCATCTGCTCGAACGTGTCGGCGAGGAGGTTCTTTGCGTCCTGGTTGCCCGGTTCCGCGTAGACCAGCTTGTTGATAATCTCGGTTGCGTGGCGGTATTTGCCCTGGTCGTAGAGCTCGCGGCCCTTCGCCATCACCTTTGAGGCGCCGCCCATCATCTCCACGTAAAGCGGCGCGGAGTCTTCCGGCGACAGCGGGACGAGTGTTGCCGGGTTCAGATCCCAGAATCCAAGGTAACGCTGGATCACGGCTCGGCTGTTATGCAGGTAGGAGCCGTGATAGCCGCGGTCGTACCATTGCTGCAGCAGGCGTTTGGGCGGCTCATAGACATTGTGGATCTGGTTGATCGTCACCCCGGAATTCGCCAGATGCAGGACCTGGTTGTTCAGGTTTGCATACATGTCGCGTTGCCCGCGCATCACCTCGCCAATCCGCGCCTTTCCCCATCGCGGCCAGCTATGCGATGCGAACATCACCTCCGCCTGATCGCCAAACCGGTACAGCGCGTCGTTGATATATTGCGACCACGCGAGCGCATCGCGCACCGGCGCGCCCCGCAAGGTGAGGACATTGTGCTGTCCGGCGACGATGTTCTCGGCGGCCCAGAAAGCCTTGAGGTCCGGAAACCAGGTGTTCATCTCCGCCGGCGCTTCCGTGCCGGGTGTGTTCTGAAAGACCATCCGCACGCCGTCGATGGTCAGTTCCTCGATGGGCAACTCAATGCTCCGGGTCGGGGGCAGGATGCCAACATCCCCGCTGGCGACACCCTTGCCGATCGATGAATCCACATGGCCGTAGGGGCTCTGGGACAGGACGTCGCCGTAGGTATAGCTCTTGCGGCGGGTCATCGCGTTGCCGGCGTAGAGATTCTCGGAGATGGCCTCGTTGATGAAGCCCTTGGGCGCAAGGATCTGGACCTTCCCTGCGGCCAGAGCGGCATCGTCCACGACACCGCGGATCCCGCCGAAATGGTCACCGTGGGAATGGGAGATGATCACCGCCACGACAGGGCGTTCGCCGAGCCTCTCGTTGATGAATTTCAGCGCGGCCCGTGACGTTTCCTTGACCGTCAGGGGGTCGATCACGATCCAGCCCGTATTCCCTCGGATGAAGGAGACGTTGGCGAGGTCGAAGCCACGGACCTGATAGATGCCAGGCACAACTTCAAACAGGCCATACTCCATGTTGAGCAAGGCCTGGCGCTGCAGTGACGGATGGATGCTGTCAAAGTCCTTCCCGTTCAGGAGGAAGTTCCAGTTATCAATGTTCCAGGCCACGTCGCCCTTGTCATTCATAATCTTGCGATAGGGCGGCGAGGCGATGAAGCCGCGCTTCGCTTCCTGGAAGTCCTGCTTGTCGGCAAGGGGCAATATCCGCCGCTGCTGTTCCTGCGCTTCGATCGTGAATCGCGAAGGCATGTTCCCCTTGGGATGGAAATGCTGCTCCTGCGCGACCGAGGCATCACCAAATGCTCCAGCGACGACTGCGCCAAGCACAAGCGCCAGAATTCTCAATGAGCCGCTCATTTTCTAGCCCTCTGTATTGGCCGAATGAAACATCAGACGCGGAGACGAGACTTCGACGGAGCGGGCCTCTCCAGCGTGTCTCTCCTGTCCACGTGCGGCAAAGTGAGAGCTTGCTACGCAGCGTGGCTGCTGGATGCGACCCGCACCTGCCTTGCCGGCATCCAAGGACATCCCGGGTCGATCCACGCAGAGGACCGCCTCGACGCGAAGGGAACGACCCCGAGCAGTTTGCGGTTGTCCCACCGGCCCGGCGCATCACGGGGGATCTAGTAGCAGGCTGGATAGGGATAGTACCCGCACTGACCATAGCCGTAGCCATAGCCATAGGGCCGCGTCGCGGCGATTCCGGCGGCTGCGCCCAAGGCCGCCCCGCTGGCATACCAGGCGCCATTGTAGACCGGCGCATGCCAGTAGGCGCCGCCAACCCGGGCTCGATCATAGGCGCCCCAGCGGTCATAGCCGACGCGATCGTCACCCAATCGCGCA
Organism: Allobosea sp. P1_A7; assembly: GCF_056406775.1. Classification (NCBI taxonomy): domain Bacteria; kingdom Pseudomonadati; phylum Pseudomonadota; class Alphaproteobacteria; order Hyphomicrobiales; family Alloboseaceae; genus Allobosea; species Allobosea sp. P1_A7. Next base: position 1,525 of record NZ_JBFTZN010000299.1, on the reverse strand, counting down.
TCGCCCAGTCGCGCATCGCCGCCRAACCGATCGCCTCCGCCGAAGCCACCCAAGTCGCGCCCGCCAAAATCGCCGCCTCCGAGGCGGCCGCCGAACCCGCCGCCGCCGAAGCCTCCGAAGCGGTCGATGAACAACGCCGCCGGCCCGCTCGCCCCGGTGAGGCTCCCCTCGAGGATTGAGACCTCAAAGGTCAGGTTGCCCGCATCGAGTTTCGGCGATCGCAACGTCACCACAGCGTCACTGACCTTCGAACCATCCCCGCCCAGGACCGATATGGTGGCGTTCGGAGGATCCTTGGCGAAATTGTCCTTTCCTTCGTCCCACTGCATGATGAACTGCCTGGTGGCGACATGGCCGGCGGCGCGCACGGGGCGATCAGCGAAAACGATCGAATTCGCCGAAACACCCGTCAAAGTCAGGGTGTTTCCCTCCAGCTTTGCGCCTGTCGAGTTGATGACGGCGAGCGAGGGAACTGGCCCCGTGGGTGTGGCTACACCGATCGTCTTTTGCAGGGGGATGTTCGGCCGAGGCTCGGTGCCTTGCGTCTGAGCCTCACCCCGCACCGATCCAAGCCCAGCAAGCAGAAAAATGACGCAAGTGAAGTGTTTCGTGAGCATTTGGAGCCTCCCTTGTGGGTGTGCACGCCTTCCGCCGGCGCGCGTGCAAAAAGCCCAGATCGCTCGGCGCAATGCGCTTTCACGGCGTGTCAGAATGAATGAGATGTCCCCTTTCACATTGCGCGCAGCCAGACGGAAACCCTGCACCCGTTTGGCGCCTCGGGACATGCTCCCTGCCCTGCGCGGCCGCCGAATGCCGTCCTCACTCCGCGAACGGAAAGATCTTCTTCCAGTCCCGCTTCATGTCGACCACCGTCCATTTGTTCACGGCCGCGGCGTCAAGCGCCTTGTCGAGTTTGCCGAAATGGGAATTGCGGTCATAGGCGTATTCGCGCTCCGCATCGGTGTGGTGGACGATCAGGCCGAAGCGCGGCCCGCCCGACAGCGTGGTCCATTGCAGCATTTCGAGATCCCCGTCGGAGTTCCCGAACGCCGCAATTGGCCGGCGGCCGATATGCTGGTTGATACCCACGGGCTTGCCGACCGTGTCGTCGATGAAGTTGATCTGCGGCAGGCGAAAGATCTCCGGGCTGCCATCGCGCATCTCGAAGCGAGTCTTGATCGAGGAGCCGATGACCTGCTCGGGGGGAATGCCGTAGACCCTGTCTGTCCACGGACGCATGAACTCCACACCGCCTCCCGACACGATATAGGTCTTGAAGCCATTGGCGCGGAGATGGGCGAGCAATTCCAGCATCGGCTGGTAGACCAGCTCGGTATAGGGGCGCTTGAAGCGCGGGTGGCGCGCCGTCGCCAGCCAGTCCGTGGTGATCTTCGCAAACGCCTCCGAGGTCATGCCGGCATGGGTGGCGCCGATGAGCTGCATCAGCCCCTGTTCGCCGGATGCCAACAATGCCCGCATGTCGCCACCGAGGACCGCCTTGAACGGCTGTTTCGCCTTCCAGCCG
>NZ_JBFTZN010000298.1:0-7115 GCF_056406775.1 Allobosea sp. P1_A7 | reverse complement strand
CGGTGAGATCGCAACCGAGCACCAGATCCGCCTGACCGGCGGCGACGCGAATGGCGTGAATGTCTTCGGGCCGCGGCGCGAGCTTGACATGGCTGAAGACCGCCCCGCCCTTCTGGGCAAGACCGGCCATGTCGATCATGCCGCAGCCCTTGCCCTCGAGATGCGCCGCCATGCCGAGAATGGCGCCGATCGTCACCACGCCGGTGCCGCCGACACCGGTGACGACGACCGCGAAACTGCGATCGAGGGCCGGAACCTGCGGCTCTGGAAGCTCGCCTGCGCTGAGCGCGCCGGCATCGAGCCGGCGCGGCGCCGCCTTCTTCGGCCGAGCGCCATGCACAGTAACGAAGGAGGGGCAGAAGCCCTTCACGCAGGAAAAGTCCTTGTTGCAGTTCGACTGGTCGATCTGGCGCTTGCGGCCGAACTCGGTCTCCAGCGGCTGCACGGAGACGCAGTTCGACTGCACGCCGCAATCGCCGCAGCCTTCGCAGACGAGTTCGTTGACGATCACCCGCTTGTCGGGATCGGGATAGCCACCACGCTTGCGCCGGCGGCGCTTCTCGGTGGCACAGGTCTGGTCGTAAAGCAGCAACGACACGCCCGGAACCTGCGCAAGCTCGCGCTGCACGGCATCGAGGTCATCGCGATGATGGATCGTCGTGCCGGCAGGCCATTGCGTGCCCGGCGGGTATTTGTCCGGTTCATCACTGACCACCGCAACGCGATGCACGCCTTCGGCTGCAATCTGGCGAGCCATCTGGTCGGGGGTCAGATGCCCTTCCGCCTGCTGGCCGCCGGTCATGGCGACCGCATCGTTATAGAGCAGCTTGTAGGTGACGTTGACGCCAGCAGCGACCGCCCAGCGGATCGCGAGCGAGCCGGAATGGGTATAGGTGCCGTCGCCGAGATTCTGGAAAACGTGCTGGCGCGTCGAGAACGGCGCTTCGCCGATCCAGTTCGCGCCTTCTCCGCCCATCTGGGTGAAGCCTGCAGTGCTCCGGTCCATCCACTGCACCATGTAATGGCAGCCGATGCCGGCATAGGCGCGCGAGCCTTCGGGCACCACGGTGGAGCTGTTATGCGGGCAGCCCGAGCAATAGTACGGCGTTCGCTTGGCGATATCCTGCGCCTCGGCGAGGCGCCCCTGCGCCTGGGCGATCTCCTCAAGCCGGCCCCGTAGCGCCGGGTCGTCCTTGTATTGCAGCAGCCGCGCGCCAAGCGCGATCGCGACGTCGTTGGGATCGAGCGCGCCATGGACCGGGAAGAGCCATTCGCCCTTCTCGTCCTTCTTGCCGATTACCATCGGCTGGTGCTTGGAGCCGTAGAGCTCCTCGCGGACCTGCACCTCGATCAGCGAACGCTTTTCCTCGACCACCATGACGAGATCGAGCTTTGAGGCAAAATCCTTCAGCTCGCCCGGATCGATCGGCCAGGGGCAGGCGACCTTGAACAGGCGGATGCCGAGATCATTGGCGCGAACCTCGTCGATGCCGAGATCCTCCATCGCCTGGCGGACATCGAGATAGGATTTTCCGACCGTGATGATGCCGATGCGCGGCTTCTTGCCCCCGGAGGTGATGGTCTGGTTGAGCTTGTTGGCGCGCAGATAGGCCAGCATCGCGGCGCGCTTGTGGATATGCAGCCGCTTCTCCTGATCGACGAAATCCAGCTCGCGGCGGATGCTCAACCCGCCCGGCGGCATGACGAAATCGTCCGGCGTCACGATCTTGACCCGGTCGACCGAGCCATCGACGGAGGCCGTCGACTCGATATTGTCCTTCACGCATTTGATGCCGACCCAGACCGAGGCAAAACGCGAGAGCGCGATGCCGTGCAGGGAATAATCCATGATCTCCTGAACGCCGGCCGGGTTCAGGATCGGCATCATCCGGTCGACGAAGACAAACTCGGTCTGATGCGCATTGGTGGACGATTCAGCGGTGTGGTCGTCGCCCATCAGGCAGATGACGCCGCCATGGGGCGAGGTGCCCGCCATGTTGCCGTGGCGGAAGACGTCGCCGCTGCGGTCTACACCCGGGCCCTTGCCGTACCAGAGCGCGAAGACGCCGTCATGCTTGCCTTCGCCCTGCAGCTCGGCCTGCTGAGTGCCCCAGACCGCGGTCGCGGCCAGATCCTCGTTCAGCCCCGGCTGGAAGACGATATCGGAGGCCTTGAGCTGTTTGCCGGCCCGTAGCAATTGCTGGTCGAGCCCTCCCAGCGGCGAGCCGCGATAGCCCGAAACGAAGCCCGCCGTGTTCAGGCCGGCGCGGCGGTCGCGCTCGCGCTGGACCATCAGCATGCGCGCGATCGCCTGCGTCCCGGTCAGGAATATCTGCTGTTTCGAGAGGTCGTATTTGTCGTCCAGCGCGACCTCGCGCAACGCACCGGCCTCGGCCAGGTCTGCGGTGCCGGACTTCTGTTCCATCTCGGCCATGGCCGACCTCCCCGATCGTCCCGTTACGGCAGAATGGGGCCAGTTGGTCCGGCCTCCAACTTGATATTATGTCAGTAATGCTGACATATCGTCTCGTTACGGTCAATCACCCTGGGATCGTTCCAGAATGCGCCGCGATTTGGCCCCCTTTGCGAGTGATGGGTGGGCTTGGAACCAGCCTTGGCATCGGCCGCCGTTTACGGTTGGTTAACCATGTCGGGCCAGCTTCGCCGCTGAAATCGAGGGATTCCCTGTCGTGACCCGATGCCGCCGCGGCCTTCTCATTCTCGCCGGACTTGCGGCCTGGTTCGGGTTCACCGGCCTCGCGGCCGCGCATCCCCATGTCTTCGTCAGTGCGCGCACCGAGATCATCTACGCTCCCGACGGCAGCGTGAAGGCGCTGAAGCATATCTGGAGTTTTGACGAGGCTTATTCCGCCTTCATTACGCAGGGGCTCGACAAGAATGGCGACGGCAAGCTGACGCCCGACGAGCTGGCGGAACTCGCCAAGGTCAACATGGAATCCCTGCCCGATGTCGGCTTCTTCACCATCGCCAAGGCGAACGGCAAGGTGCAGGCCTTCGGCGAGCCCAGCGAGGCTGCGCTCGCCTTCGAGAACAAGATCCTGACCTTGACCTATGTCCTGCCCCTCAAGCAGCCAGCCACCGCCAATCGGTCCTTCGGCATCGAGATCGGTGACCCGACCTATTTCGTCGCCTTCGACATCGCCGAGGCCGCTGACGCGGTGATCGCGCGCGATGCACCCAAGGGGTGCGTCGTCCGCATCGCTCGTCCGCCCAAACTCGACGCAGCCGTCCAGCAGAAGCTCGCGCAGGAGGACATCACAGCCCAGCCCGACATGAGCGGATACCAGGTCACGACGCGCGCGCTGGTCGCATGTCCCTGAGTCTCGCGCTTTCGACATCGCTACGCCTGCCGATCGTCTCGCGTCGGCTCGCCCTGATGGCCCTCGCGCTTCTGGCCGTTGCCGGCACCCTTGCCATGCTGGCCTATGTGATTGCCAGCGTAAGCCCACCACCGCCCCCGCCACCGCGCAACCCCTTCGGGACTGCCCTGCCCCGCGAGGCCCTGCCTTCGACGACGGGCATCGGCGCGCTGCTCCTGTCCTGGCAATCGGCCTTCTATCGCGAACTCACCGCGACGCTGAAGGCGATCCACGCCAGCAGTGCGGCCCTGCCCGGCCTGCTTGCTCTCGCCTTCGGCTATGGCGTCTTTCATGCAGCCGGCCCCGGCCACGGCAAGGCGGTCATCTCCGGCTATATCGTCGCCGATAATCGCAGCCTCAGGCGTGGCCTCGCCTTGAGCTTTGCCGCCGCGATCCTCCAGGCACTGGTCGCCATTGCATTGGTCCTGACCCTGACGATCGCCCTTCGAGCGACGGCTGCTACCATGAGCGCGACGACGACGCTGATCGAGCAGGCGAGTTTCGCGCTGGTCGGGCTGGTCGGACTATGGGTGCTTTGGCGCAAGGCCGGGGCGCTGCTCGCCCTGTCGGGCGATGCCGCCGCCCATGATCCGGCCTGCGACCATGTTCACATGCCCGGTCCCGACGAGATCGCCCGATTGCGCGGCTGGCGTGAGATGGCCGGCGTGGTTTTCGCGGCGGGCCTGCGTCCTTGCGCCGGCGCTCTCATTATTCTCGTCTTCGCCTTCTCGCAGGGGCTGCTCTGGGCCGGCATCGCCGCGACCTTCGCCATGGCGCTCGGCACGGCCCTGACCACGGGAGCGCTTGCTGCGCTCGCGGTCTTCTTCAAGTTCGCAGCCCTGAAACTGGCCGGAGGCAGCAGCCTGCGCGGAGCAAGAGCGATCGCAGGGCTCGAACTGCTCGCCGCCGCTTTCGTCGCCGTGCTCGGAACGGCCCTGTTCCTCGGCCTCTGGGCCGCCCAGGGGAACTGAGCTCCCGGCGCCGCCGCGCTTGCGTCCGTTTTGCTTCGTCGCCCTTACTTGGCCGTCGCCTCGTAGGTGAAGAGCACCGACTTGTCGTCATCCGGGATGAAATGGGCCCGCACGCCGTCAGCAGTCGGCTCGACCCAGAACGGATTCTGCGTCATCGGCAATCCAGACGGCGACCAGAGCTCGATCGGTACCTGATAGACGGGCCGATTATCCCTGAGGTCGACGATCTCGAACCCGCCGAGGCGAAAGATCGGCCCGTCCTTCGTCGCGCGATAGGCGTTGAGGCCGGAGCAGAGCATCCGGCTCATGCCGATATAGTGGCAGTCCTGATAGTCGATATAGAGCGCGGGATTGATGACCCGCAGTTGTTCAGGCGCCACGTCTGGATTGGTCACCCGGCCCTCGCCGTCCAGGGTCCATTTGTAGAAGCGGCGCGAACCCCAGCTTACCCCATGCAGCGATTTGTCGTCTGTATTGTGGACGATGCCGCCGATATGGTCCTTGAAACGCAGCACCTCGGTCGCCTTCAGCGTCTCCGGATCGACCTTGTAGACGATCGACTGACTGTTCGGTCGATACTCGGCAACCGTCACCCAGATATGCTTGCCATCGAAGTCAATCCCGCCCGGGTGGTACATCGAGCCCTCGCCGAGCGTGATGCTGGCCAGGAGCTTCCCCTCGGCATCGACCTTGAAGAGATGGCCGACGCCCTCGCCGGTATCACGATCATAGCCATCCCGGGGTTCGGAGAAGCGGGTCGTCGGCTTCGTGATCTCGRCCGAGGAGACGAAGAAGGCATCGCCGATCTTCAGCATGCCTTGCGGGTGATGTGTCGGGAATTGCAGCGGAACGGCAGCTTTCTGCGTCCATTGCGTGTTGCGGGTGAGCTTTTCGATACGCCCGTTGAGGGCCGGATCGGCCGCATGGGCAGGCGCGGACAGCAACAAGCCGGCAAGGCCGACCAGGCAAGTCATCGTCCTTTTCATCAGGGCCTCCCAGACGGCATGTTTCTCCGAAAGCAGAGCCGATGCCGATCGCGATGTCGTCCCCTATCCAGCGCCCGACAAACTCATGTGACAAGTCCACGCCGCAGTGATGCCGAAGCGTTGCGCGCCCTCAGCTCACGCGCTGCGGGTCGTTCTCCAGCAGGATCGGCTTGCCATGCGGCGTCGCCTCGGCCGCGCGCTCCCAGGACGCCGCGAGCGCGTCGACGCCCTCATGCGAGGCCAGCCCCTTGGCGATCAGGAGATGCTCCAGCGCCTCGCACCAGCGTTCGTAATAATCGGAACCGTCGCGGCAGCCGCCGGCCGCGACCGCCTCCCGGATTTCGGCCCCGAGGGCTTCCGCCCATTCCTGAGCGGAAAAGATGCCCCGGTTCTGCAGCGCAACGACCAGCGCGAAGGCCTGGGCCTGCCAGGGTTCCGCAAAGACCGGCCCTTCCGCATCGCGCGGGATCGGCGTGCCCGCTGCGAGCGCATCGGCAAGGGCTGCGTCAGGCCGGCTCAAGATAGCTCTCCCACGCCTCGACGCTGACGCTGGACGTCGGGTCCGCATCGCGGCCCCAGAGTTCGGGGCCACTGAAGACCACGGTATAGAGCCATTGCGCTGTTTCCGGTGCACCATGGGCGCCGGTATCGGGGAAGACGTGGTTGCCGCGGATGGCCTCGATCCGGCCGAGCTTGCCGCGGGCATAGCGTGGCAGGCGAGTATGGCCGGCCGGGTGCATCACGATGGTGCGCACACGATCGCCGACAGCAAACAGCGCAGGCGCCGAAGCCTCGCGCTCATAGGGAAAGCCGCGTTGCAAGACAGCCGGGACATCCGCCCCGTTCAACACCCGCTTGGGTGTCGTCCCGGACCCGACCGACGCGCCGCTGTCCATCTCCGCCGGCGTCGCAAAGCCGTGCCGCTGCAGCACCGTCCGCAACCCTTCGTACCAGATCTCGTAATAGGAGAAGGAAAGGTAATCCGCCGGCGGGATGCTCTCGCGCGCATGCCGGATCTCGTCGATGGTCCAGTGCCCCATGGCGCCTGCCGCGACGTTCAGCGCAAGCATGCGGCTCTCCCATCCGCCATGGAAGACCGGCTCGTTCGGCTCCGGCATAACGGGCCCGAAGCCCATTTGGCCGCCGAGATCCTGCCCGCCATTCATGCTGACGCTCCCGCCTTCGGCAAGCCGACGCCGATCATCGAATCCCGCGTGACGATGCCGGCAAGCCTCTCCTCGTCCCAGCCCTCGGTACCGGCAGGGCGCTGCGGGATGACGAGGAAGCGCGTCTCGGCGGTTGAATCCCAAACCCGGATGCGCTGGCCCGCGGGCAGCGTCACGCCGAAATCGGCCAGCACGCCGCGCGGATCGATGACGGCGCGCGAGCGATAGGGCGGCGACTTGTACCAGACCGGAGGCAGGCCGAGCACCGGCCACGGATAGCAGGAGCACAGCGTGCAGACGATCAGATTGTGCTCGTCGGGAGTGTTGAACACCGCAACGATATGCTCCCCGCCACGGCCGCCATAGCCGAGCTCGGCGACGGCCGCCGTGCCGTCCTGCCTGAGCCGTTCTGCGAAAGCGGGGTCCGTCCAGGCCTTCGCCACGACCAGCGCGCCGTTGCGCGGGCCGACCTTGGTCTCGTAGGTCTCGACGATGGCATCGAGCGCCGCCGGGTCGACATAGCCCTTGGCGACGAGGAGCGTTTCCAGCGCCTTCACCCGCGCCTCGATCGGCGTGAAGTGATTGTCATGGTCGTGATGATGGTGGTGATCG
>NZ_JBFTZN010000297.1:0-7143 GCF_056406775.1 Allobosea sp. P1_A7 | reverse complement strand
CACGTGTATCCGTCGGCAAATGCGGCTCGATCCGCGCAAACTGCGCCTCCGTGAGCCAGAACTGATCCCGATTCATCCGTGCTTCCCCCCGGAAGCCGTGAATCACACCGAGCCGGCGAAGCCAACCATTTTATGGGTCCGAGCCCTAACACGAGCTTATCAGATGCTACGGAAGGGTGTCTGGCAACCAGGCCAGAGCGGCAATCCGAAGGGCCGCCCCTCGATCAAGGGGCCGGTGGAGGCGCTGGCGCGGGAGCACACCGAGGAGGCAGTTCGTACGCTTGTCGACCTGATGCGCAACGGCTTCCCGGATGCCGTGAAAGGTGCCGCCGCAAACGCGCTGTTGAGCCGGGGCTGGGGCTCGCCGCGGCAGTCCATCGAAGCCGACACCGTGCTTGCGCCAGTCGAGCATATGACCCTTGAGCAAGTCGAAGCCGAACTTGCGAGGCTCGGGTTCACTGGGGCGCTTGAAGACCAGAGCGACAAGGATTGAGGCAGCTCCTTGGCAGCTGTCTTCTTCCTCTCACGGACCCTGTGCCCGTAGGCGTGAGAAAAGCACAGGAGCCCGCCGCGGCGAGAGCCAGAGAGGCGACGCTGGTAATCCAGGTATACTTGTTGTTGCTCTTTCAGTTTCAGCTCCGCGCGTCGGATTAAGAACAACAAGAGAGAAAAGAAAGAAAGAAAGAGGGTGTAGGCCCAAGCTGAGGAACACCTCAGGCCCCAGCTGGGAAACAGCCCGGGCTCAGGGGGCCCGGGTCACAATTGGAGCCTGCCGTCGCAGCCATTCGACGGTGATCAGGCCGCCGCGTTCCAGGTCGCGCAGGATACGCGCCTTAACTTTCCGGCTGACGCCGAGGCGTCGGAGCCGGGCGCTGGGCAAGGGAAAGGGCGCATCGTTGGCTTTCCAGGCGAGATATTCGATCTCGACCCAGACCAGAAGCTCGGGTGATCGCGTGGCCTGGGAAGCCTTCACGGCTCGGGTGAGGGGTACCGGCGCGAAGGGCTCGTTACGGAGCTTAGGTTGCCGCACCCCGAGGCGTGTGGTGGACTTGAACTGATCCGCAAAGACCTTCGCGGTCGTCACGTTGGGGCCGACCACCACTACCTCGAGTTGGCGGCCGTCCCGGGTTTCGGTTACGGTTTTGCGGTCTTCGCTCATCTGTTGCCTCCCGTGAGGGAGCACCCAGCTTCCGGCAGCGCGCCGATCTCGACCAGCGTGTTCATGATGACTGCCCAGATCTTCTTGGCCACGTCCCGTTTATCCCGATAACGCGCGCCGCCTCGCAGCTCCTGGTCCTTGTCGACGCCAATCTCGATGCCACGGCAGACCTCGGTGCCGGCGGTCTGCATTATCTCAATCGCGTGCCGAACCTGCTCGTCGGTCTCGAGTTCGAACAGGATGCCGTCATGAACCAGCATGCTCGGAACGAGATCGGCGTCGCACAGGCGGTTAGCCGCGAGCCTCAACATTTCGGCGCCGCCGGCTTGCATGGGAAAATTGTAGAGTGTTCTTCGGTTGGGCGAGTGGCGGATCTTCAGTGGCCAGCCGTCGAACTCGGACACAATCGCACGCTCCAGCATGGCACGCTCAACCATGTTGGCGCGCCATTTCCAGAAATCGGGATAAGCGAGCTGGTGGCGGATGATGACCTCACTGGCAATCAGCGGGTGTCGATCGAGGCCACGGGCGAGTGAACGCACACCCATACCGTAATTGATGCCGAGCTGCAGCGCCTTGATCTGCTGACGTTGTTGAGGGTTAGCGTCCTTCCAGCTTTTCGGATCGAGGCTGGTCAGTCCGCACATCACCGCGAGGGCATGATAGACGTCGCCCGACAGATAGGCTCTCGCCAGGGCCTGATCGCCGCTTCGTGCCGCCGCAACGCCAACCTCCTGCGTTCGCCAGTCGAGATAGAGCCCGATCTTGCCCGGTGAGAATGTCATGAACGAGCGCAGGCCGGCATGGGTATTGAACAGGCTCTTGGCTTGCGCATTGCGCCCGGTTGCGGTGCCAAACGGAAACAAGCTCGGTCGGTTGCGGCCATCGCGTCCGATCGGGATGCGGGCGCGCATGATGACGCCCAGGCACTCACGCAGGGCCGAAAGCCCTTCGAGACCTGGGTGGGCGGTAGACATCAGGCGAAAGGCATCGCGTTTCAACTCGAGCGCGCCCGTGTCCAGGCGCGGCCAGTCGTTGATGTTGACGCTCCCGAGAAAGGACCGGAATCGCTCGGTGCTCCACTCCCCGTCGGGGGAGTAGATTGGACCCGGCCCGGCCTGGCTGGGGTCGAGTTGCTGGATCAGGGCAGCGATGACCTGATGTTTGTGCTCCTGAACAATCTCCCACAGCCAGGTATCGATCGGCATCCCGCGCGCCTGGATGCGGGCGACCGTCTTGCCGGAATAGTGGCTCCAGCGAATGACGGCGTCGGTATCGATGGGGGTGTGGTGGCCATAACCGGCGAGCTGCCGGCGTAATAGCTCCGCCGAAGCACGAACGTCTTCTTCGCAATATTGAAGCACGATCTCGCGGCTGTATTCGCGCCAGCGCCCTTCGCCGATCGCCTTGGCCAACCCCGGTTTGTCAATCGCTTCCCAGCCTGAGATGCCGTAGGCGGCACAGGCGTCGGCCAAACGCTTGCGCGGCTTTGCATAGGTCTCGTCCGGTTCATACGGCAGCAAGAGATTGCTGGTTGCCAGGTAGGCAGTGTGGAGATCGAGCACGAATGCCGGCAGTTGCCATCCGAGCGTCAGGAAACATGTCATCTCGGCTTGCAGGCTGTAGCCGACAACGAGGGTATCGGGGCCGATGTCGAAGGGTGGCTTCGGACCGAACTCGCCGCGCCACGCTCTGACGGTACCGACGTACCGGAGATGTGTATCCAGTACGTAGGCCACCATGCAAAGCACACTGGGGAGATCGCCGTCCCGAAGGCCGAACTCGCCGCCGCTTGWTTCGTACTCGAAATCGAGAACGACGATCGTCCTGAAGCGGCGGCGACGCATCACTTCAGATCCTGTTTCGCGCCAATCAGGCGGAGCAAGCCAGGATGGTTGCTGGTCGTAATGCTGGCATCGCGAAACGTGACCTCAAGATATTCGTGCACCGAGCGCAGCGGCCATTTCGGAGCCGGGAATGCGTCCTCATTCTGCGCGAACTTGTGCCCATACTCCTCCAGACCTTCGTCGCGGCGCGAGAACACCTGCGTCCACCTGGATTTTGACCGATCCAGAGCTGTGAGCGCCGTTGCATTCCACGCAGAGTCCAAGTTTTGCGAAGGTACGCTGCAGAAGAAGAGCACGTCATAGGGCTTGGTTGCCAACGCCAGACGATGCCGCTTGATCAGCTTCGGAGACAGGTACTCCATCGCGATCTCTTCCGTAATCAGGTGCAGCAGCGGGCGGGCARTGCCCTTGACCGGGACGCTTACGAAGCAGAGTTCGCAGGTCCAGTAGTTCTCTTCGTCTGGATGGACCCTGAAAAAATCCTCGGTCTCACCAGCCCTTATGATTTTCAAGGGAGCCAATGGCGTTGCCACGCCGGGCATTTCAGCCGACTTGGTCGACCGAAACCGGTTCATAAAATCGGCCCCCGGCTTGGCGATCGGCGGTGCGGACGGTCCGGCTTCGGGCGGAATCGACGTCACAAGCTTGGGAGTGGACACATTCGCCGCCATGGTTTGTGGCAGCGGTTCGTTTTCCGGTTGTGCGGTCGAAATGGTGTTCTTCGTACCCATATCTAGCCTCCTCTCGCCGGGCGCGGATCTCAGTCCGCCCAGGCATGCGAATGCGGATGAGACTCCCAGGCAGGCACCGGTTGGTGCGCGGGTGGGGTTGCAGAGGCCATTTGCCATGGTGGCTCTCGTCGCCCTGAAGGTGAAGAGCGGCATTCCCGGCCAATAGGCGGCAATGTCGATCCACTCGCGCTCCGCGACCCAAAGCTGGCCCTGGCATTGGGCCTTGTGCTCTGGCGGGAAGTCTCCGCGCAGAATGGCCTCGATCATCAGATGCGGCAGCTTGGTCTTGATCTCGACCATGCCGGCAGTGCCGATGAGGCTATCCGGGGATGCGCCCTTGCGGCCGCTACGGATAAATCCGACGCGCTCGCACTGATAGTCGGTCATGAACTCGTAGAGGTCCCGCGCCTCGTCCTCCATGACCTTGCCGCGCTCCATGTGAGCGTTGCTGAAGCTCTCCATGGGCTCGCCAGTGATGATCTCGCCGGCAAGCTTGTAGAGGTAGGTCTGGCGCGTCTTGCTGTCGCCGCCGCCTCGCCCCTTGGCCATGACGGTTGAGAACTCGCTGGCAGTCGGGATACCCATGCGTGCCCGGAACCAAACCTCGGTGTTCTGATCGCAGGTGACGATCTCAACCACGGCGCTGCTCCTTCTGCTTCAGGAGTTTCACGGCGGCGCCGAACTTGTCTGTCCGGATGTCGGCAAGGTCTTCGACTTTGAAGTAAGCCTTGAACTTGGGGACATCGGAACCCGTGGCCTCAAGCAGTTCGCGAAGCTCCATCACCTGCTCATCGGTGATCGTCTCGACTTCTTCAGACTTGCGCCCGTCATCATCTGCCGACGCGGCCAAGCCGAGAGCGGCCTTCAGCGTGTAGCGCTGCAAATAGGTGATCGTGCTACCAATCTGCTGGATCAGGTTCTTTTTGCCGCTGTCGTCGCGGCCGGCGGTCAACGTGTTCGTCTCGCTGTAGCCGTCGCGGTGGGCGACAATACAGGTCACGGAAACCGGCTGGTTCACCTCCGACAGTGTGCGGAAGCGATAGGACAAGCCGTGCTTGGCAAGGATCGGATCGACCGTGCGGGCGATCTCCCCCAGGTCTTCGTGGAGATAGCTGGTTTCGCCGCCGCCCTTCGTCTCGTAGCCAACGCGACGGTTCTTGACGATGACCGGGATTTCGGCCTTCGCAGCAGCAAGAGCGTTGTCGAAAGCCTTGCGGGCCTGATTGGCTTCCCAACGCTCCTGCAAGCCCATCAGCTTTTCGAGCGTCTCCATATTGGCGCCGCGCTCTACCGCCTGGCTGAGCATCGCCATGGGCGTGATAGCCGTCAGGGCATAAGATGGTGCGGGCTCGAACTCGCCGCGCACGATGGTCAGTGCTGCCTCGCTCATGCTGTCCTCCTCTGTTCTGCTGTCAGCGCCTCGTGGACGAGCGCGCGGCGGGTTTTCTGAATGTCTTTGGTCGGCTTGTGCTGGCGGCGGCGCTCTGCCTCTTCACGGCGGAGAGCGGCCAATGTCGGATTGCGTTGCTCGACGCGGCGGGCGAGCCACCAGGCCACGACACGCGAGACGATGCGGCGGATGTCGATCATTCGCCGGACTCGCGGTAGCGGCGGTCCATCCGGCGATAGTCGATGTCCTGCGCCCAATCGGTTTCAGGGATAACGCGAGGGAATAGCAGTATGGCCGTCCCGAAGGCCGCGATGACAACGACGATGACCAACGCAACGAAACCAATGACGAGCGTACCCATCTCAGCCTCCAATGATCAGCAGTTCGTGGGCGATGTAGATTTCAGCGAGGAAGAGGAGGAACCCGAGGGCTCCAATGACTTGGCGAATGGGCGTCATCACGCCGCTCCCTTCATGGGCTCGGGCGGGCAGATCGCGTCAGCCACGCGCTTGGCGTCCTCGGCGTAGGCGCTCTCGGTGCCGAGGCTGGTCGCCTCCAGCGTCGATTTGATTTCGGGCGGGCAGGAGCGGATCAGTCGCGAGATCCGCTTCTCCAGTTGCTCCGAGGTTGCGGCGATAGCGTCCAGCTCTGCCGCGATCTGATCGTTGAGCCACGTCATCTCAGGCTCCTTCAGTGGGTTCGGGGGAGAGGGTGCGGACGCTGACCAAACGGGCGCGGTGCGCTAGCCAGACCCAGCCGTGGGTGTAGCCAACCTTCACGATCTTCCCGATGAGGTCGGCGGGCTGGACTTCTTCCGGGAAATCGCCGTTTACGAAGAGGTCAACCAGCACTGTCCGCCCGCAACCGAACGAGCACTCATGGACGCGAAGCTCGGTGTTGTAGGCCTTGACGACCAGTGTGTGGGGCCGAGGGGCGATGTCATTGCCGTAGTCGAGAGCGACCATCACCGTCCCTCCTCATCGGCGCGGAGGGTGGGGGAGGCAGAGGCGAGGGCCGCGCGGGCTCGCCTGACGTTCTCGTCGAATTCGACCATCGTCGTGTGGCTGCCATCGATGTCACTGATGAACCACTTGAGCGCCTCGAACATSTTTGGCGCGGCGGCGGCCTGCTGCGCGATGGTCAAGAAGCGCTCATGTTGGCGCAGACAATCCCCCGGCTTGTGCTGGTTGCTCGCCTCGTCGAGAGCCCAGAGGGGCGAGAGTCGCTGTTGAACTTCCTGCGCCTTGTGCATGTACCAAGCGCCTTGAGCGCCGGACGTGCCCGCCATGTGGCAGATCACCTCGAACATCAGTTCGTAGCCGTAGGCCATCCGTTCGATAGCCTTCGCGCTGACCGTTTCGCGTTGCCCGCTCATTACGCCGCCCTCCCCATGTGGGCGCGGTCGTCGCGGGCCTGCTGGCGGCGGTAGTCGGCCCAGTCGCCGGCCTCGCGCTCAGCCTCGTCGCGCAGCTCGTCGGCATAGCGCTCGCGAAGCAACGAAGCGTCGCCCTTCGCCAGATCGTCGACCACCCACTGCTTGATGAAGTCGCAGACATAAGCCGCTGCGGGTCCAGAGGGCTTGCCCAGCGTCGGGAAGCCCTGATTGCGGACGCTCTCAACCGTGAAGCTCTCGCCGTCAGTCTCGATCTCAACCGAGAGGTACGGGCCGCCGAGGATCAAGCCGTCAGCGGTTTCGAACTCGCAGTTGTCGTAAGTCAGTTCGATGGTGCGTGCCATTTAAGCCTCCACCGGCTTGCCGTTGCGAAGGATGTAGAAGGTGTCCGCTTTGATGCCGTCGCGGCCCGCGATGCCGGCCCAGACCGCCACGATGTTCCAGCGATCGTCGCGCCCGACGAGGAACAGGGCGTTCCCCTCCTTGCCGGAGACGCGGCCTTCGTAGCCGCTCGCCATCGCGGCGCTCTGGTCCCCCGTGGCGGACGCGGCGCTCCGGTACCCCGTGGCGGACGCGGCGCTCTGGTCCCCCGTGGCGGACGCGGCGCTCTGGTACCCCGTGGC
>NZ_JBFTZN010000296.1:0-7157 GCF_056406775.1 Allobosea sp. P1_A7 | reverse complement strand
GACGGTTTGGAGACCCGATCCGAAACGATGAAGAAAGTCCACATCAAGTCCTTCGGCTGCCAGATGAACGTCTATGACGGGCAGCGCATGGCCGACATCCTTGCCGCGCAAGGCTACGAGGAGACGGCGGCGCCGGAAGGCGCGGACCTCATCCTGCTCAAC
Source organism: Allobosea sp. P1_A7 (assembly GCF_056406775.1). Taxonomy (NCBI): domain Bacteria; kingdom Pseudomonadati; phylum Pseudomonadota; class Alphaproteobacteria; order Hyphomicrobiales; family Alloboseaceae; genus Allobosea; species Allobosea sp. P1_A7. The sequence continues at coordinate 6,995 of NZ_JBFTZN010000296.1, read as the reverse complement.
ACCTGTCATATCCGCGAACGCGCGGTGCAGAAGGTCTATACGGAGCTCGGCAAGCTGCGCGACCTGAAGAACGGCCAGAACGCCGCCGGCCAGGAGACGAGAATCGTCGTCGCCGGCTGCGTTGCCCAGGCTGAAGGCGCGGAAATCCAGCGCCGGCAGCCTGCCGTGGACCTCGTCGTCGGCCCGCAAGCCTATCACCGGCTGCCGGAGCTGCTGGCGGAGGCGAAGCGCAAGCGCGTCGTCGACACGGACCTGCCGATCGACGACAAGTTTGGCTTTCTGCCAGCGCCGAAACCTGCGGCCATCCGGGGCCGCGGCATCTCGGCTTTCGTCACCATCCAGGAAGGCTGCGACAAGTTCTGCGCCTTCTGCGTCGTCCCCTATACGCGGGGCGCCGAATTCTCGCGGCCGGTCACGGCACTCGTCAGTGAGATCGAGCGGCTGGCGGATGCCGGCGTGCGCGACGTCACGCTGATCGGCCAGAACGTCAATGCCTATCATGGCGAAGGCCCCGACGGGCAGATCTGGGGCCTGGCGCGGCTGATGCACCGCGTCGCCGAGATCGCAGGCATTGCCCGCATTCGCTATACGACGAGCCACCCGCGCGACATGGACGACGATTTGATCGCCGCCCATCGCGACCTGCCGCAGGTCATGCCGTTCCTGCACCTGCCGGTGCAGGCGGGCTCGGACCGCATCCTGGCAGCCATGAATCGCAAGCACACGGCGGACGAGTATCGCCTGTTGATCGAGCGCGTGCGCAAGGCGCGGCCCGATATCGCGTTGTCCTCCGACTTCATCGTCGGCTTCCCCGGCGAGACCGAGGCGGATTTCGCCGAGACGCTGCGACTGGTCGAGGATATCGGCTTCGCTTCGAGCTACACCTTCAAATACTCGCCCCGTCCGGGCACGCCCGCGGCCGAACTGGAGCACCAGATCGCCCCGGAAGAGATGAGCGAACGGCTGCAGCGCCTGCAGGAGCGCGTCGAGCATCACCGGCAGGCCTTCAACCACGCCATGGTCGGCCGCACCGTCGATGTCCTGTTGGAACGTGCCGGACGTCACCCCGGACAGCTTGCAGGGAAATCGCCATACCTTCAGGCTGTGCAGATCGACACCAAGGCGAATCAGATCGGCGACATGGTGAAGGTGCTGATCGAACGGGCAGGCTCCAATTCGCTGTTCGGCCGCGAGGCCGGGCCAGAGGAGCTCGCCGCGTGACCGCCAGATCACCAGGCCCAGCTTTCGAGCCAGCTCTCAATGCCTGTCATCAGGATGAGATCGACGCGTCCGGATATGCCGAAGGACTACCCGGCCTCACGCCCCTGTTCGGCCGGGCACGCGCGCCAGGGAGACGACTCTATTGGCACAGACTGACCAGGTGACCCCGAGATCCGATCGAGAGCCGCGCCGCGAGGGCGCATCGCCACGTGTCGAGAGCCTGACACGCGACGGGGTCCCCGCCACGGAAGTCGTGTTGTCCTTCGAGGATAACCGGCTGGCCAGTCTGGTCTTCGGTCAATACGACCAGAATCTGGCTCATCTTGAGCGCCGGCTCGGTGTCGTGATCAGCCCGAACGGCAACCATGTCACCGTCAAGGGCCCGCGCGAGACGGCCGAGCAGGCCGGGCGCGTGCTGAAGACGCTCTATACCCGCGCCAAGGCGGGCGCTCCGCTCAATCTCGGCGAGGTCGACGGAGCCATCGAGGAAAGCAACGTCCAGCGTTCGCTGTTCCCGGCGGAAAATACCGGCAAGGCCTCGTTCGAAGCGATCGTCACCCGCAAGCGCGGGCCGGTGCGGGCCCGGAATGCGGCACAGGATGCATATCTGCGCCAGCTCAAGCGCCACGAGCTCGTGCTGGCGGAGGGGCCGGCCGGCACCGGCAAGACCTGGCTCGCGGTCGGGCATGCCGTCTCGCTGATCGAGCAGGGCGTGGTCGAGCGCATGGTGCTGTCACGTCCGGCCGTCGAGGCCGGCGAGCRCCTCGGCTTCCTGCCCGGCGACATGCGCGAGAAGGTCGATCCCTATCTGCGCCCGATCTATGACGCGCTGAACGACTTCATGGAGGCGCGGCATGTCGAGCGCGCCCTGCAGACCGGCATGATCGAGATCGCTCCGCTCGCTTTCATGCGCGGACGGACCCTGACCAATGCGGTCGTGCTGCTCGACGAGGCTCAGAATGCGACCTCCGTGCAGATGAAGATGTTCCTCACCCGGCTCGGCGAGGGCTCGCGTATGATCATCACGGGCGATCCGAGCCAGATCGATCTGCCGTCGGGACAGCGCTCGGGATTGGTCGAGGCCGTGAGGCTCTTGGCCGGAGTGGAGGGCGTCGGCCATGCCCGCTTCGAGGAAGGCGACGTGGTCCGGCACGATCTCGTGCGCCGCATCGTGATGGCTTACGAGGATGCTTCCCGCCGAGAGCGGGATGAGCGCGAGGAGCGTGCCCGGTCCGTCGTCGCCGAGGCGGCGCCTGAAGACCACAGCGAGGGTCTGCGGCGCACATTGTCGCGGGAGAGGCCGCGATGAACGATCGACCTCGTTCGCGGCGCGCAGCGCCGCGAACGCAAAGCCTCGCGATCGACATCCGCCTGCAGTCGCGCCGCTGGCGCGAGCTCGCGGACCTGCGCGAGCGCGTCGCCCGGGCAACGGAGGCGGCGCTCACCGTCGCCGCCATCAAGCCGCTGGCCGAAGCAGAGCTCAGCCTTCTCTTCACCGACGACAAGCGCATCCGCATCGTCAATCGCGACTGGCGTGGCTTCGACAAGGCGACGAATGTGCTCTCCTTTCCCGCCGCCACGCCGGAGCGCATAGGCTCGAGCCCCGTCCTCGGCGATATCGTGCTGGCCTATGAAACCGTTGCGCGCGAAGCCGAGAGCGAAGGCAAGAGCATGGGCGACCATCTCAGCCATCTCGTCATCCACGGCCTCCTGCACGTGCTGGGCGAGGATCACGAGACCGAAGCCGAAGCGACGCGGATGGAAGGGCTCGAGATCGCCGCGCTCGCGAGCCTCGGCATCGCCAATCCCTATGCCGGCACCGAACCAGAAGCCGCTCCAGCGGCACAGACCAAGGCAGATCACCCCGTACCATGAGCGACGACAGTAGACCCTCCCCAAGTGAACCTCCCAGTCGCGGCCTGGCACAATGGCTGAGCCATTTCCTCGACCGGCTGGGCCTGCGGAACGGGGCAACGATTCGCGAGGACATCACCGAAGCGCTCGCCCAGGGGAGCGGGCAGCTCGCCGATCTGAGCCCGCAGGAGCGGGCCATGCTCTCCAATGTTCTGAGCCTGCGCGAGCGCCGCATCGCCGATGTCATGGTCCCGCGCGCCGACATCATCGCGGTCCAGTCCGAGGCAACACTCGGCGAATTGCTGGCCCTGTTCCGCACCGCCGGCCATTCGCGCCTCCCGGTCTATGGCGAGACGCTCGATGACCCCCGCGGCATGGTCCATATCCGCGATTTTCTCGATTTCATCGCAGCCCGGGCCAAACCCGGTCGCCGCGGCGCGCAGCCCGGAACGGCCGGCCCCAATCTCGGCGCGATCGATCTTTCCGTCACTCTGGCTTCGGCCAAGATCCTGCGGCCCGTGCTCTATGTGCCGCCGTCGATGCCTGCCGTCGATCTGCTGGTCAGGATGCAGGCCACCCGCACACATATCGCCCTCGTCATCGATGAATATGGCGGCACCGATGGCCTGGTCTCGATCGAGGACCTGGTCGAGATCGTGGTCGGCGATATCGAGGACGAGCATGATCTCGACACCGCGCCGACGATCGCGGTGGCTGGCGAGAACCGTTTCACCGCCGATGCCCGCGCGACACTCGAAGACCTGAAGGACGCAACCGGGATCGACCTTTCCGAGACTGACGTCGCCGAGGACGTCGACACGCTCGGCGGGCTCATCGTCACGCTCGCCGGGCACGTCCCGGCACGGGGCGAGCTGATCCAGGGGCCCGAGGGGCTCGCCTTCGAGATTCTCGACGCCGACCCGCGCCGCATCAAGCGGCTGCGCATCCATCGGAATGTTCCCACCGTCTCCGAGGCTCCTGCGACGACGGATCCCGGCTGATGCGCCTTGCCGCCCTGGCCGACAGGGTCATCCTCGCCTGGGGCTGGCCCAAGCGCCTGATCGCGCTCGTCGCCGGCGCCAGCGGCGCCCTCGCCCTGCCGCCCCTCGATCTCTGGCCACTGATCGTCGTGCCGATGACCATTGCGGTCTGGCTGATCGACGGCGCAGTCGGCACAAGTCGCGGGGCGCGCTTCCGCGCCGCCATGGCTGCCGGCTGGTGGTGGGGTTTTGGCTTCTTTCTCGCAGGACTGTGGTGGCTTGGTGCTGCCTTTCTCGTCGAGGCCGACAAATTCGCCTGGGCCATGCCGCTCGGCGTCATTGCCCTGCCCGCCTTCCTCGCCGTCTTTCCGGCCCTGGCCTTCGGTGCCGCCCGCCTGGTCTGGCCACATGGCGGCAGCCGCATCCTCATCCTTGCTGTCGCGCTCGCCTTGAGCGAGTGGCTGCGCGGGCATGTGCTGACGGGCTTTCCCTGGAACGTCTACGGCATGATGCTGGCCGGTCAGCCATGGATTGCGCAGTTCGCCTCAGTCGCCGGCCTTTACGGCCTGACCTTGGTGGCGGTCGCGCTCGGCGCAGTGCCGGCGATGCTCGGCACCGGCAAGCCGGGCCCGGAGCGCTGGCAGGCGCCAGTTCTGGCGCTCGCGGTCCTGTGCGGGCTGCTCGGCTTTGGTGCTTGGCGCATTCCCGCCGCGCCATCGCCCACCGTCCCCGGCGTGAAACTTCGCCTGATGCAGCCCAATTTGCCGCAGGACGCCAAGTTCAATCCGCGCAACGGCGAAGCGATCCTCAATCGCTATCTTGCGCTCAGCGACCGGGCGACAAGTCCCACGACTCTGGGCGTCCAGGACGTCACCCATCTGATCTGGCCGGAATCGGCCTTCCCTTTCCTGCTCGGACGAACCCCGGGCGCGCTGTCGCGGATCGCGGCCCTGCTGCCGCCGAACACAACCTTGATCACCGGCGCAGCCCGCGCCGGCGAAACGCTGCCGGGCGAAAGTCGGCCGCCGATCTTCAATTCGGTCCAGGTTGTCGACGATCAGGGCGTGATCGTCGCGAGCTATGACAAGGTCCATCTCGTGCCGTTCGGGGAATACCTGCCCGCGTTCCTCGAGACGCTGATCCGCAGTGTCGGACTGTCCGAATTCGTCGCCGTTCCCGGCGGTTTCACGGCCGGCGCCCGCCGGACACCGCTCACCGTGCGCGGCTTGCCGCCGGTCGCATCGCTGATCTGCTATGAGGCCGTGTTTCCCGGCGAGGTGATGCCGCAGGGCCCGAGACCCGGCTTCATGCTCAATCTCACGAATGACGGCTGGTTCGGTCAGACGAGCGGTCCTTACCAGCATCTCGCCCAGGCTCGGTTGCGGGCCGTCGAGCAGGGATTGCCCCTGGTGCGCGTCGCCAATACCGGCATATCCGCCGTGATCGACGCCTATGGCCGGATCACCGGCAGCCTGCCGCTCGGGAGCGAGGGGGTGCTTGACTCGGCCCTGCCCAGTCACGCCTCTGTTACGCCTTACGCGCAGCTCGGGGATGTCATTTTTGCAGGCCTTGTTGTAATATTCTTGCTCATCTCGCGGTTGCGACTTTCAAAATAATTCCAACTGGAACTATTCCCAGCGCGGAAGATGTCGTTTAAGAAGCAATTCAGTTGAAACTAGTGTATTGTGTTTGACCATAGGACACTGCCGGATTGCGGCTTCGGCAGAATGCCCCTGATCCGAGGCCCGTCGATCCATGCTGAAGAAAATCCCCAATCCGATCGATCGCCATGTTGGCAGCCGCGTCCGGATGCGCCGCATGCTTGCCGGCGTCAGCCAGGAAAAGCTTGGTGAAGCACTTGGGCTGACCTTCCAGCAGGTTCAGAAATACGAAAAGGGCGCAAACCGCATCAGCGCCAGCCGCTTGCAGCAAATCGCCAAGATGCTGGATGTGCCGGTCTCCTTTTTCTTCGAGGGCGCCCCGTCCGGCGACATGCCGTCGGGAGGCTTCTCGGACGCCGCCTCCACGACCTATATTTCGGATTTCCTGGCGACCAGCGAAGGCGTGCAACTCACCAAGGCCTTCGTGCGCATTAAAAATGGGCAGGTTCGACGCCGGGTTATCGATCTGGTTGAGGCCATTGCCGAGGAACACGCTGAAAAGCCCTGATTGAAGCGCCTCGGCGTTCGTCTTGACGAACGTTTCTCCCGATAAACGGATTTGAGCGCTTGACGGCGAACACGTTCGCTGCAAGAACGCTGCGCCCCGCACCGGCAGGGTCCGTGCTGGCGGCCACCAGCTTGTCCGTGCATGAAGGATCCTTCGTCCGTGTCACGCCAGAACTATCTCTTCACCAGCGAGTCCGTTTCCGAAGGTCATCCTGACAAGGTTTGCGACCGGATTTCCGACGAGGTCGTCGATCTGTTCTTCAAGGAGGCCGTCAAGGCGGGGATGGATCCGGCCCAGGTGCGCGTCGCTTGCGAGACCCTGGCCACGACGAACCGCGTCGTCATCGCCGGTGAGGTCCGCACCTCGCTCGACGAGAAGGCGCTGAAGAGCAAGGTGAAGTCGGCAGCCCGCAAGGCGATCCGCGCGATCGGCTACGAGCAGGACGGCTTCCACTGGAAGAAGTGCAAGATCGACGTGCTGCTGCACTCGCAATCGGCCGACATTGCCCAGGGCGTCGACGCCGCCGGCAACAAGGAAGAAGGCGCGGGCGACCAGGGCATCATGTTCGGCTACGCCTGCCGCGAGACGCCCGAGCTGATGCCGGCGCCGATCTACTACGCCCACAAGATCCTCGAAGTCCTGGCCAAGGCCCGCCATGCGGGTGAAGGACCGGCCGCCAAGCTCGGCCCCGATGCCAAGAGCCAGGTCACCGTCAAGTACGAGAACGGCAAGCCGGTCGGCGTCACGCAGATCGTGCTCTCGACCCAGCAT
>NZ_JBFTZN010000295.1:0-7194 GCF_056406775.1 Allobosea sp. P1_A7 | reverse complement strand
CTCATGAAGCGCAGTAGAGCGGCCCCGCCAGCGGCGGCGCCGTCTCGATGGCTGCGTTATAGGCCCCACCCTCTCACCCTGTCAACGCCAAAACAAAACTTTTCCGACAGTTCGATGACTTTTTGTCCCGGCTCGCCGATCCCGACTTTATCCATCGCGCGCGTACGAGCGCTGCGCGCGCTCTACGTGCGTCGCGCCCGCAAAGAGCCGTAATCGACGGCCAAAGCCCCGCAGCGGCTCCGACCGCGGATTGATTCCGGGCTGCGACCCGGGCATGGTCGGAACCAGGCGCGTACGCGTGCAGCAGATGCGGCTTCTTCGGAATTCCGGCCCGCCCGGGCACCGGACCAGGATCAGGATTCTCTGACGACCAGCGATGAACGCCCATCCCGAGCTCAGCACGCCAGCAGAACCGCTATCGCCGGAAGCCGCCGCGCTTCTGGTCGATCTCGGTATCGAGCCGCCGATCCGGCCGGATGGTGCTCCGCATCAGGCGTTGGACCGGCGTGGCGTCTCGCTGCGCTGGTTGGCCGCCTGCGCGCTGGTCGGCTCCTGCGGCGCAGCCCTGCTCGGTGGGGCGATCCTGGTCTCGACCCGCGGGGATACGAGTTTCCCCGAGCAGCCCGAAATGGTGACCGCGCGCGGCCCGTCCTCTGCCGGCCTGGGTGGCGGGGCGCGCAAGGCGGACAAGCTGGTGGCGGACCAGCCTGTCATGGCGGCCCGACACAGCGCTCGCGCGCCCATGTCCCAACGCGTCGGCGACCGTGAGGTCATCCGGGTGCGCCCCTTCGTACGGCTTGCCTCCAACCTGTCGCTGACTACCGGCGTCTACGCGACGAACATCCCGCCCTTCAATCCGCTGCGCCTGTTTGCGGAAGGTGGCCAGCCCGCCGAGCGCTATGCCGAACCGGCCGGCGACATGCCGGATGCCGATGTCACCATCGTCAAGCGCGACCTCACCACGATCGCGATTCCGCCCGCGCGCCCACGCCTCGGCGACCCCGACGTGATCAAGCAGGTCGAGGAAGAGCGCGCCAACCAGGCCGTGGCGGGCCGGCAACGCCCCTTGCCGATCCCACCACAGCTGATGCTCAGCCGCACGCTGGGCGGCGGTGCGGCGCCCAGCGCCACGAACGATCTTCTTGCCTATTCTCCGGCCACGGACACGCGCTTCTCCGGCATCGAGGTGCGCGTCGTCCCTGAAAATGTCACCAACGCACTGAAGACGCCCATCCCCGCATCCCGCGAGCCGCTTGTCGAGGACAAGCTGCTGATCACCCGGCGCGGCGAGAATTTCGAACAGGTCATGCGCAATGCCGGAGCTCCGGCCGAGCAGATCAGGGCGATGATCCAGGCCTTCAGCGGCAAGGTGCGCGTTGCCGCCTTGCCGGATGGCCAGGTCCTGCAAGCGCTGTTTGCACCCGGTCCGCGGCCAGGCGATCCGCGCCAGATCGTTCGCGTCTCGCTGCTCACCAACGGCCAGCCCGAGGCGACGATCGCGGTCAACGACCAGGGCGCTTTCGTTCCGGTCTCGCTGCCGAAGCAGGAGATCGTCGGCACGCCCCGCAGGGCAACCACGGAAGACGAAGAGGACGAGGAGGATACCGGCGGCGCCAGGCTCTATGAGAGCCTCTACGAGACCGGATTGCGCCACGACCTGCCGCGCCCGATGATCGACGAGCTGGTTCGGATTTTCTCCTACGACCTGGACTTCCAGCAGCGCGTGCGCGGCGGCGACAATCTCGAGGTGATCTTCACCGAGGACGAGGAAGGCGAGCGCGGCGAAATCCTGTCGGCAACGCTCACCATCAATGGCGATACCCGCCGGGTCTTTCGCTATCAGTCCCCTGAAGACGGCCTGATCGACTATTTTGACGAGGAAGGTCGCTCGCTGAAGAAGTTCCTGCTGCGCAAGCCGATCACCGATGCCGAGATGCGCTCCGGCTTCGGCATGCGCTACCACCCGGTCATGCGCTATTCGAAGATGCATACCGGCGTCGACTGGGCCAACCGCATCGGCACGCCGATCCTGGCCGCCGGCAACGGCACGGTGATCAAGGCCGACTGGGCCTCCGGCTACGGTCGGCGGATCGAACTCCAGCACGCGAACGGGTATGTCACGACCTATTCGCACCAGTCGGGTTTTGCCAAGGGCATCGCTGCCGGTGTGAAAGTGCGCCAGGGCCAGGTCATCGGCTATCTCGGCAATACCGGCCTCTCCACCGGACCGCATCTGCACTACGAGGTCATGGTCAACGGCAACTTCGTGAATCCGATGAAGATCCGCGTTCCGCGAGGACGCGAGCTCGAAGGCAAGACGCTGGCCGAGTTCAAGCGCCAGCGCGACGAGATCCAGGGCTTGATCGTGCGCTCGGGCGGCGTGCTGGCCCAGGCGCGCTAGTGCCCTCGCGGGACTGACCGAAAACGCGGCACGGCCATGCCGCTATTTGCGCCACCGCTTCCTTGACTTTGCCTGCTGCAAGACCGATCGCGAGGGGCGCCTTCCCGCTCCCGCTCATCGAATCTGTCGCGCCGATGCTCTCCTCCCTGCTTGTCGTCCTGCCCGTCTTCGGCCTGATCGGCCTCGGCTATGTCGCCCGCTGGACGAAGCTGGTCCGCGAGACGACCGGCGAAGGTCTTTCCGACTTCGTCTTCGTTCTGGCCGTGCCCTGCCTGCTGTTCCGGACGCYGGCCAAGRCCGACATCCCGGCGAGCCAACCCTGGGGCTACTGGATCTCCTATTTCACCGGCCTCACCATCGTCTGGGCCCTGGCCATGCTGATTGCGCACCGCGTCTTCAGCCGTAAGGGACCGGAGTTGGTGGTCTCGGGCTTCGCCGCGGCCCAGTCCAACACGGTCTTCGTCGGCGTGCCGATGATCCTGAAGGCCTATGGCGATGCCGGCGCGGTGCCGCTCGGCCTGCTGCTGGCGATCCACCTGCCTGTGACGATGACGGCGGCAACCCTGCTCGCCGAGGGCCGCTCGGCGTCGCTGAAGATGATGGCCCGCAGGCTCTTCACCCATCCCATCATCATCGGCATCCTGCTCGGCTCGGCGGTGCGGCCGGTGATCGGCTTCATCCCAGCCCCGGTCTGGACATTGGTCGACCTGCTCGCCGGTGCCGCGGTCCCTTGCGCCTTGATCAGCCTCGGCATCGCCATGCGGCGCTACGGGCTGGAATCGGGTCTCGGTCTGCCGGCCGTATTGAGCGCCCTCAAGCTCGGCCTTCACCCGCTGATCGTCTATCTGCTGGCGACCCGCGTCTTCGAGATGCCGGCGCACTGGTCAGGCGTCGCAGTGCTCTTCGCCGCCTGCCCCTGCGGGATCAACGCCTATCTCTTCGCCGAGCGCTATCGGCAGGGTGTCGCCGATGCCTCGAGCGCGATCGCGCTCTCGACCATGCTCTCGCTCTTTACCACCGCGGCCTGGCTGACCTGGCTCGGCGTCGGCTGAACCGCCGATGCATCGGCCCAACAAATGGGTTGCCGCTTTCGGGCCGATCCAAACATAGCCCGCGGACCGGATATGGGATCCGGCCCGATCTAGGCAAAGCCGAGCCGCGCGCGGATGTCTGCGGCCGTAACACCCTGTGCCCTCAGCTCCGCGAGGCCTTCCGACATCCGGCTCTTGGCGAGCTTCTGGCCGGTCTCGTCCTGCAACAACCGATGGAAGTGGTAACGCGGCACCGGCAGGTCGAGCAGGTGTTGCAGCACGAGATGGATATCGGTCGCCGCTTCGAGATCCCGTCCGCGCACGACGTGCGTGACGCCCTGAAGCGCGTCATCCGCGACCACGGCAAGGTGGTAGCTGGTCGGCACGTCCTTGCGTGCCAGAACCACATCCCCCCAGCGCGCGGGAGCAGCCGCTACACGCGTCACTCGCCCATCCTCATCGAAGAGCGGATACCCGACCTCCCCGCCGATCCCTGCCGCCGCCCGCCCCATCGCCAGCCGCAACACATGGGCCTCGCCGCTCGCCGCGCGCTTGCCCGCGTCATCGGGAAGCAGCGCGCAGCAAGTCCCGGGATAGAGCGGCGATCCGTCGGGATCGCGCGGCCAGGGTCGGCCCGCCTCTGCTTCCTTGACCTCCACTGCACGCATGATCTGCCCGCGCGAGCAGAAGCAGGGATAGATCAGCGCCTTCGCCTGCAGCCGGCCGAGCGCGGCGCGATAATCGTCGAAATGTTCGGACTGCCGGCGGATGGCGGCGTCGAAGCGGATGCCGAGCCAGGCGAGATCGTCATGGATGCCTTGCTCGAATTCCGGCCGACAGCGCGCGACGTCGATATCCTCGATGCGCAGCAGCAGCCTGCCGCCCAATCGCTTGGCCAGGCGCTCGTTCATCAGCGCCGAGAAAGCGTGGCCGAGATGTAGCCGGCCGTTCGGGCTGGGCGCGAAACGAAACACCGGTCTGTCGCAATCGCGTGAGGACGTTGCCATGGGCCCTCTCTATGGTCTGGCCATGACTGGGCCAAGTCTTCAGGAATGCCTAAGTCTTCGGACACAGCCAACTCTCCTGACGCGCGCGCACTGCCACCATCCCGGTTCAAGAAGCGACGATGACCAGAATCACCTGTGACGCCGACCTCGAAGAGGGCATGGCCGCGCTCCGCCCGCTTCACCCGAGCTGGAGCGCCATCATCGACCGGACCGGCCTGCCGCCGCTGCGTCGCCGCGAGGGCGGCTTCAAGGGGCTGGCATCGATCATCGTGGCGCAGCAGCTTTCGGTGGCGAGCGCGCGCGCCGTCTGGACCCGGGTCGAGTCGGTCCTGACGCCGCTCACGCCGGAGCGCGTGCTCGCTGCAAGCGATGAGGATATGCGGCTGTCCGGTCTCTCGCGGCCGAAGCAGCGCACCCTGCGCGCCGTTGCCGCGGCAATGGTCGACGGAACGCTCGACCTGGGGTCTCTGGAGGGCGGTACGCCGGAATATATCCACGAGCACATGACCGCCGTCTCCGGCATCGGACCCTGGACCGCGGATATCTATCTGTTGTTCTGCCTCGGACACCGCGACGGCTTCGCAGCCGGCGATCTCGCCATCCAGGAGGCTGCACGCGTCGCCTTCGGCCTCGATGCCCGCCCGAAACCGGGCGAGCTGCAGGAGATGGCCGAGGCCTGGCGCCCCTGGCGCGGCGTGGCAGCCAGACTGCTCTGGGCCTACTACGCCGCGCTGAAGCGCCGCGAGGGGATCAACGCCTAAAGCATCGGCCCGCGAAGTGGAGTGCGGCTTTCGGGAAAGCCGCTGCGAATACAGAAGGTTGGATCGGACCTTAGCCGCGAACCACTTTGAGCGCGGCCTGAGCGGCCGCGCGCAGGAAGCCCGAATCGCTCATCACGGTGACAAGCCTGGCTCCCATCTCGACACCCTCCTTCGCCCTCTCGGCGGTGGCGGCATAGAATGCGACCGGCTTGTTCACGGCAGACGCACGGGCCACGATGTGACGCAGGGCCTCGTCGACCTCCTTCGCCGAGGCGTTGACCGACGCTCCGCCGGACAATGCGATCGAAAGATCGGATGGGCCAACGAACAACGCGTCGATGCCTTCAAGCGCCAGAATATCGTCGAGAATCGCCATGGCCTCGCGCGTCTCGATCATCGCGAAGGTCATCGAGAAACGATTGGCGGCCTTGAGATAGCTATTGGCATCGAGCCCCGAAGCGCCCAGGCCGCCATAGCTGCCCCAGCTGCGTTCTCCGAGCGGCGGATACTTGGCATAGGCCGCCAGACGGCGCGCATCCTCCATGGTGTTGATCATCGGCGCGATCACGCCCGAGACGCCGGCATCGAACAGCTTCGACACGTTCTGGAATTCGCCAACCGCGATCCGCGCCAGAGCAGGCTTTCCGGCCGCATTGATCAGCGGGATCGCCCGGATGACCTCGCCAAGCGTGATCGGCCCGTGCTGCATATCGAGCGTGACGGCGTCAAAACCTTCCTGCGCGAGCACTCCGGCAATGCTCGGATCGGGAAGCCCGCACCAGGCAGACAGGAGCGTATCGCCCTTGGCGAGACGATCGGCGAGCGAGGACAGGACGGTTGGCTTGGCGGAAGACATCGGCGTTTTCATCCGGTTGAGCCCGCTCTTGAGACACGGCGGGACGAGGACAGTGGGCAGCAAACTCGCACAAAAACAAACGGGCGCTCATGCGCCCGTTTCAACCACGTCCTGCGTTTGGTGAACCGGCCATGCCGATTCACGTGAAACAGGGATTCGCCACTAGCGCCCTGCCTGGACTTCCTCTGCGGCCCTGATCAGGAGCTCGGTCATCACGCGGCGAATCTCCTCGTCCGCAACCGCGACGCTCGCAGTTGCGAAATCGGACCTCACCTTGCGCAGCACGTCATCGTCGCCGGCCTCCTCGAAATCGGCCAGGACTACGGACTTAGCGTAAGCGTCCGCTTCAGCGCCGCTCTTGCCGAGCTTCTCGGCTGCCCAGAGGCCGAGAAGCTTGTTACGCCGGGCCGTCGCCTTGAAGCGCAGCTCCTCGTCGAGGGCGAACCTGTTCTCGAAGGCATCCTTGCGCTGATCGAATGTCGTCATGCGGGTTAAGTCCTCTTGCGGGCTCCGGGTGGCTTCTCCAAGCGATATAGGGTGCCGCAGCGGCCAGGGCCAGCGCGGATTGCAATCTGGCGATCGGGCCCTTCGCCCGGTTTGTTGCGTTTGCAGTGCAGAAGCGCCATATAGCGGTCGCGAGGGTGGCCGATTGGGCTATGCTCGCTTTGAACCGGACCAATCCGCAATCCAGGCCGATCGCGTCCGAGCGCAGATCTAAGGCGAGGCTTGCGAAGGACCGGCGGAACAGGGGCCACGATCCCGCCGCGGGCAACCGCGACCAGAGAAAGGCCGATTTTGGATTTCCTCAAGCCACGGTACATCCCGATGAATCGCCGCCGTCGCATTTACGAAGGCAAGGCGAAGGTCCTCTATGAGGGACCGGAGCCCGGTACGCTGATCCAGCACTTCAAGGACGACGCCACCGCCTTCAACGCCAAAAAACATGAGGTGATCGACGGCAAGGGCGTCCTGAACAACAGGATCTCCGAGCACATCTTCTCCAATCTCAACGATATCGGCGTGCCGACGCATTTCATCCGTCGGCTGAACATGCGCGAGCAGCTGATCCGCGAGGTCGAGATCATTCCGCTCGAGGTGGTGGTCCGCGAGGTCGAGATCATTCCGCTCGAGGTGGTGG
>NZ_JBFTZN010000294.1:0-12403 GCF_056406775.1 Allobosea sp. P1_A7 | reverse complement strand
TCCGCAGATCATGCGGCGTCTGGATCAGGCAGGGCGGCGAGGAGCAGAGATAGAGCTGCCAGCCGAGCTCGAGAATGTTGTCGAGCCATTCCTCCTCGGAGGCGCTGCTGACCAGGATGCGATCGCCGGCGAGCCTGGTAAGCTCGGCATACATCGGGCGCGGCACACTGTACTTGATCGCGACGACGTTCTCGATGTCGGCCAGCCGGTTGCAGAGCTGTGGCGAGAGCAGGTAGCCGCTGTCGGGATGGCTCCACAGCGCAATCCCGATATCGACCTTCTCGGCAATCGTCCGGTAGTATTCGTAGACCGTCTCCTCCTGCGCCTTGAAGAAATGCAGGACCGGGGCGTGGATGACGATGTAGTCGGCGCCGACCTTCTGCGCATGCCGGGCGAGATCGATCACCACATCCATGTTCTGGTCCGAACAGGACATGATCGTCGCGGCCCGGCCGGCCGCGGCCGCGACGGCGATCTCGAAGCTGAGCTTGCGCTCCTCGAGCGACATCGAGAAGAACTCGCCCTGCTTGCCGGCGATGAACAGGCCGTCGATGCCGAGCTGATCGGTCCAGTGCCGGATATTCGTGCTGAAGCCGTCCCGGTCGATCGCGAGATCGCGGGTGAACGGCGTCAGCGCGGCAGCCCAGATGCCTTTCATATTGGCGCGGGCATAGGCCTTTGCGTCTTTCTTYGAATATTTCATGYCGATGCTCCTGTTGCGGCCCCGCCGTCAGAGACCGCGTTCAGATGCTCATGCGGTGCGAGACGTTCTTGATGACGGTGTAATGCGATAGCCCCTCGGCCCCGCCCTCGCGGCCGTAGCCGCTGTCCTTCACGCCCCCGAACGGCGTCTCCGCGACGGAGGCCTCGAGGGTATTGATCGAGAGGTTGCCGGCCTCGATCCTTTCCGCCAGCCGGTCCGCATTGCTTGCGGCATGCGTGAACGCATAGGCGGCGAGCCCGAAGCGCAGGGCATTGGCCTTCTCGATCGCCTCGTCGAGGGACGAGACCGGGTTGATCAGCGCCAGCGGGCCGAACGGCTCCTCTCGCATGGCGCGCGCGTCATCGGGAACATCGGCTATGACGGTGACCGGGAAGAAGTAGCCGCGGTTGCCCAGCCGTTCGCCGCCGGCCAGCACGCGCCCTCCCTTGGCCCGTGCATCGGCGACCAGCGTCTCGAGCGCCTCGATGCGGCGGGAATTGGCGACGGGGCCCATCTCTGTCGACGGGTCCAGGCCATTGCCGATGGTCACCGCGCGGGCCTTCTCGGCGAAGGTCCGGGCGAAGGTGGCGTAGATGCTTTTGTGAACGAAGAAGCGTGTCGGAGAGGTGCAGACCTGTCCGGCATTGCGCGACTTGCGCTGCGCGGAGGCGATGGCGGCGGCCACCGGGTCGACGTCGTCGCAAACGATGACCGGGGCGTGGCCGCCAAGCTCCATGAGCACGGGCTTCATATGGCGCGCCGCCAGAGTCGTCAGGTGCTTGCCGACTGCGGTCGAACCGGTGAAGGCGATCAGGCGGGTCTGCTCCTGGGGAATGAGATAGTCGGACACCTCCGACGGAATGCCGAAGACGAGGTTGAGCACGCCGGCCGGCAGCCCGGCATCGTGAAAGGCCCGGGCAATATGGATGGCGCCGGCAGGCGTCTCCTCGGCAGCCTTGAGAATGATCGAGCAGCCGGCCGCCAACGCGCCGGCGATCTTCCGGGAGGGCTGGCTCATCGGGAAGTTCCACGGCGAGAAAGCCGCCACCATCCCGATCGGCTGATGCATGACGATGTATTTGATGCCGGGCTCGCTGGGGATGACGCGGCCATAGAGGCGTTGGCCCTCGGCGGCATCCCATTCGAAGAACTCGCAGCCCCGGATCACTTCCAGGCGGGCCTGTCCAATTGGCTTTCCGTGTTCCAGCGTGATCGAGAAGGCGATCTCTTCGATGCGCTCACGCATGAGGGCGGCGGCCTTGAGGATGATCTCGCCGCGCCGGCGCGGCGATGTCCGGCTCCAGATCATGAACCCGTCGGCCGACGCGGACAGTGCGGCGTCCAGATCCGACCGCGTCGCGAGCGGGACCATGCCGATGACGCTCTCGTCGACGGGGTTCAGGACCGGCTGCCCATTCGAGGCGCTCTTCCATGCGCCGCCGATATACATCTGAAGGTCAGGGTAGCAGTTCATCATGAGCCTCGAATGGACGGTGCCGGCGGGAGCACAGCGCTTGCGATCGACGAGCATCCGGCTTCGCTCCGCGAGGGGCACGATGGCCCGTGCGGCGCGCTGCCAGGCCCGTTGCCATCCTGCAGCGCGGGACGCTCCTTGACCTGAAGCCCTGCCATCCCCGGCCATCTCCAGGGCCGGGCCCGCCCGATGCGTGACCCCCGCCTTGACCAGGATCATCGATTGGGATGGGCTATACGGCAATTCTACATATTTGTATGAATTCAGATGATTTGCTTATGAGTGTCTGCCATGACCGTCTCGCTTCGACAGATCCAGGCCTTTCTCGCCGTGGCGGAATGCGGCACCTTCACCAAGGCTGCGGAACGGCTGCACATGGCTCAGCCCGCACTCTCGCAGCTCGTGCGTGAGCTGGAGCGGGAACTCGGCCTGCGCCTGTTCGACCGGACGACGCGACGCGTCGAATTGACCGAGGGCGGGCGCGAGTTCCAGGGCGCGTCGGCCAAGATCATGCACGACCTGGATCTGGCCGTGC
Source organism: Allobosea sp. P1_A7 (assembly GCF_056406775.1). Taxonomy (NCBI): domain Bacteria; kingdom Pseudomonadati; phylum Pseudomonadota; class Alphaproteobacteria; order Hyphomicrobiales; family Alloboseaceae; genus Allobosea; species Allobosea sp. P1_A7. The sequence continues at coordinate 9,691 of NZ_JBFTZN010000294.1, read as the reverse complement.
GCAATGCCAATAATCTCGCAGAAAGACGGCGTGGCCGGATTGTCGTCGCCGCTCCCCCCTTGCTGGCGGCCGTCCTGCTGCCGATGGCCATCGTCGAGCTCGGTCAGCGCTATCCCGGCATCGAGGTCGCCATCATCGACGCGCGGACCGATGCGATCGTCGAGGAGGTCAGGCTTGGCCGGGCAGATTGCGGGCTGGGCACGTTCTCGGCGATCGAGGACGGCATCGAACGCATGCCGCTGGCGCGGGACAGTCTCATGCTGTTCTGTGCCCGGACGCATCCCTTCGCCACGCGCTCCTCGCTGCCATGGGCCGATCTGGCCGGGCAGCCTCTGATCACCCTGACCAGGGACAGCGGTATCAGGCTGCTGGTCGAGGTCGGCTATGAGACCGCGGAAGTGCCGTTGCGACCGCTCTACGCGGTCTCGCAGATCACCACGGCATTGGCGCTGGTCGAGGCCGGTCTCGGCATCGCGGTGCTCCCGACCTATGCGCTGGCCATGACCCCACATCGCCCGATCGCCGCCCGACCCCTGGTCGAGCCGACGATCGCACGCGACGTCGTCATGATCCGGCCCAGCGGCCGTTCGCCGTCGCCCGCCGTCCTGGCTTTCGAGAGCATTCTGCGCGGCTCGATCCGGCGACTGGGCGAACTGGACTGGAGCATGTCGAGCGAGGCGGGGATGTGACGGGCACGGAGCCTACGGCCGTCAGACGACGCAGACTCGCCCCACGGCCTGCAGCGCGGCTTCCGCTCGATCTCGACTGTGCTTCCTCCGAGCGCGGGCACCAGGCCGGGGGGAGATCCGCTAGCAGCTGGCCATGGCAGTCCGGCTGTCCGCGCCGAATGATCGCTCTGGGGAAAGCGGCCGACGAGGAAGGGCGACTATTCTCGGACGCTGCTCTCATCATCCGGCAGTATTCGCCGGGGCGGTCAGACCTGCCTCACGTGTGATACCTCAAAGCCTCGACGAGCAGCGCAAAGGCCGCCGATGGCTGGCGCCGGCTGGGGTAATACAGGTGGTAGCCGGAAAAGGGCGGGCACCAGTCCTCCAGCACGCGGACCAGGCTGCCCCGGGCAAGCTGCTCCGCCACATGGTCCTCCATCACGAAGCCGAGCCCGAAGCCGGCCTCGGCGGCGCGCGCGATCATACTGACATTGTTGAAGGCGAGCCGACCCTCCACCCGGACGCGGACTTCGCGTCCATCCCGCTCCAGCTCCCAGGCGTAGAGGCCGCCGCCGCTCAACAGGCGCAGGTTGATGCAGCTGTGCTCGGCGAGGTCATGCGGGGTCAGGGGAATGGAGCGGGTGGCGAGATAGCCGGGCGATCCGACCACCACCATGCGCAGATCCGGCCCGATCCGGACCGCTACCATGTCCTTGGCGAGCGCTTCGCCGAGCCGGACGCCGGCGTCGAAGCGCTCGGTGACGATGTCGGTCAGGCTGGAATCGATGCTGAGCTCGACATGGATGTCGGGGTAATGCGGCAGGAACCGCTCCAGAGCCGGCCAGAGCACGGTCGTCGCCGCGTGCTCCGAGGTCGTGATGCGGATCGTCCCGGCCGGCTTCTCGCGCAACTCGTTGAGGGAGGCCAGTTCCGAGCCGATGCTCTCCAGAGCCGGGCGCAGCGTGCCGAGCAGCCGCTCCCCGGCCGCGGTCGGCGCGACGCTGCGGGTGGTGCGGGTCAGCAGGCGCACGCCCAGCCTGGTCTCGAGCCGGCGGATCGTATGGCTCAGCGAGGATTGCGAGGTGCCGAGCTTGGCGGCCGCGCGCGTGAAACTCTGCTCCTCGGCGACCGTCAGGAAGGCATTGAGATCGACCAGTTCCTCGCGCCGCATTCATGAACTCCCGATAYGGCTTCATGCGGTTTCTATCGCCTAATCCAATGAATGTCGCGCGGCTACAGTGCTTGGGAGGGGCGGGAGTCTGTCCGGCTCCAGGCACGAGGACGTGAGGAAACGTGGATGGACATCAAGCGAAGCGGGGCGCAGCCTTCTGCAAAGGGGCCGGCCGAGTATTTCACGGGCACGGTCAGGATCGATGCGCCCTTTGCCGGCGGCGCCGCCCTGAGCGGCGCGACCGTCACCTTCGAACCCGGAGCGCGGACGGCCTGGCACACCCATCCGCTCGGCCAGACCCTTCTGGTGCTCTCGGGGCTGGGCCGGGTGCAGCGCGAGGGCGGTCCGGTCGAGGAGATCCGGCCCGGCGACATCGTCTGGTTCGAACCGGGCGAGAAACACTGGCACGGCGCCGCGCCGGACTGCGCCATGGCGCATGTCGCCATTGCCGCGATGAAGGATGGTTCGGTGGTGACCTGGATGGAGAAGGTCGTGGACCAGGATTATCTCTGGCAGGTTCATCGCGGAGAGGTGCAGGGATGACGGATGATCGCAGCCCTGCGCAAAAGGCCTATGGCGATGTCGCTCCGGCCCTTGCCGGTTTGGGCGATCGCGTCCTGTTCGGCGAGGTCTGGGAGCGCCCCGGCCTGTCGAAGTGCGACCGCAGCCGGATCACCGTCGCGAGCCTGGTTGCGCTCAACCGCACGAACGAACCGCCCGGCCATGTCCGGCGCGCGCTCGACAATGGCGTGACGGCGGACGAGCTGACCGAGCTCGTCACCCATCTTGCCCTCTCAGCGGGCTGGCCGACCGCCAATTCCGCCATTCCTGTGCTGCGCCAGGCCCTCGATGAGGCCGGCGCTTCAACGACCATCAGGACGGGAGACCTGGCATGAAGACCATTGGCTATGCCGCCCGGTCGGCCGCTTCGCCGCTCGCCCCCTTCGATGTCACGCGGCGGGAGCTTCGGCCGAACGATGTTGCGATGGAGGTGCTCTATTGCGGCGTCTGCCACACCGATCTGCACCAGGCCCGCAACGACTGGGGCTGGAGCCAGTATCCCATGGTGCCGGGCCATGAGATCGTCGGCCGGGTGACCGCGGTCGGCCGCGATGTCCGCCGCTACAAGGCCGGCGATCATGTCGCCGTCGGCTGCATGGTCGATTCCTGCCAGGCCTGCGACCAGTGCCGCAAGGGGCTGGAACAGCTCTGCCGCAAGGGCAATGTCCAGACCTATAACGACAAGGAGCGCTTCTCCTGCGAGCCGGCCGAGCCGACCTATGGCGGCTATTCCAAGCACCTCGTGGTGCGCGAGGAGTTTGCGCTGCGCGTGCCCGACGGGCTCGATCTCGCCAAGGTCGCGCCGCTGCTCTGCGCTGGCATCACCACCTATTCGCCGCTGCGCACCTGGAATGTCGGACCGGGCAGCCGCGTCGGCGTGGTTGGTCTCGGCGGCCTCGGCCATATGGCGGTGAAGCTCGCGGCTGCGCTCGGCGCCGATGTCACGGTGATGAGCCGTACGGCAGACAAGCAGGCCGATGCGCTGGCGCTCGGCGCCGACCGGCTGCTGGTCTCCAGCGATGCCGAGGCCATGGCCAGGGCCGCAAACGGCTTTGACCTGATCATCGATACCGTTCCGGTCAGGCACGACATCAACCCCTATCTCTCGCTGCTCGATGTCGATGCGACGCTCGTCCTGGTCGGCCAGGTCGGGCCGCTCGCGGAGCCCTCGACCGTGCCGCTGCTGCTCGGCCGCCGGCGTATCGCCGGCTCGCCGATCGGCGGCATCGCCGAGACGCAGGAGATGCTGGATTTCTGCGCCAAGAAGGGGGTTCATCCCGATGTGGAGATGATCCGCATGGACGAGATCAACGACGCCTTCCTGCGGCTCGAGCGCGCCGATGTGCGCTACCGCTTCGTCATCGACATGGCCTCGCTGGTTCCAGCGCAGGYGGGGTAGGGCGCGCGGGTCGGATCAAGATCATGGCCGCGCCATCGCGCATGGTGGTGCCATTCCGAAGGGCGGTGCCATTCCGTGCGAGCGCCTTGGGGGAGCAAGCCATGAGACCCATCGTCATCTGCCACATGCTCTCGTCGCTGGACGGCAGCCTCCATCCGAGCCGCTTCACCTGGAGCCCCGATGGCAGCAAGGCCGAATGGTCCAGGCTCTATGAAGAGGTCCATGAGGGGCTCGAGCCCGACGCCTGGCTCGTCGGCCGGGTAACGATGGCCGAGATCAGCAAGGTCGGTCCGCACGCACCGGCCCAGGTCGGCCCGGTCGAGCGGCCCTGCCATTTCGCGGTCCGTGAAGCCGAGTGCTTTGCGATAGCGCTCGATCCATCCGGCAAACTCCACTTTGCCGGGCCGAAGATCGGCGGCGACCCTGTCGTGGTGCTGCTCGGCCCTGGGGTTGCAGACAGTCATCTCGCCGAACTCGCCGCGGACGGTGTCTCCTATATCGTCGCCGAAACCGCGAAGATCGATCTGGCCGCCATGCTGGATGTCCTCGGCCACGAGCTCGGCATCCACCGGCTGCTGCTCGAGGGCGGCGCCGGTATCAACGGCTCTTTCTTCGCCGCAAGCCTGGGCCGGAGAAGACGGCCTCGACGGCGATGTGCAGCTCTCCTTCAAGAGCTGCGAACCGCTGGCGCATGGCATCCTGCATCTGCGCTACATCGTGGCGCCCCGCTGAGGCCCGGACGCTGCGCCAAGAAGGGTGTTCATCCCGATGTCGAGATGATCGGCATGGACGAGATCAACGACGCCTTCGAGCGGCTCGAGCGTAGCGATGTGCGCTGTCGCAGCGTCATCGACATGGCCTTGCTGGTCCAGCGGCAGGGGCGCAGGGACGCGTGCCCAGGATCATGGCCGCGTCATTCCACATGGCGCGGCCAGTCCTGGCGATGCAACCACTTGTGTCGCTCCGCCTTTGCGGTGCCGGCGTCAGCGCCCGACCGAGGGCAGCCGCGGCCTCGCAACCGATGCCGATCTGGGAGGCGAGGACGCGACGATCCGGTCCGATGCCTCGAGCGCAGCGATCACGCTGGGCTGAATGTAGCTCCGCAAGTCCTGTCGCCAGGTTTCGGTCATCTTGTCCCAATGAAACTGATGATGGTTTCGTACGGATTCATGCAATGCCCGGGCGGCCGCCTCGACGGCCGCCGCGACGCGTCTCTGGTCCATCTCATACCCCCTGCAACCCACCCCATGAGTATGGGCAGATCATCGCGGGGGCGGGAAGGTCCGGTCTATGAGGCGAAGGACACATTACGGTTATTCCGGCTCTCGTATCCTCCATTGCCAACGCGCGGCGATGCCGGGCAAGGCCGAGGTGCCGTCCCGATCGAAACCCGGTCATCCCATCCGAAGTCTCAGCCGACCTGCCACGGCGCAGACGCTCTCCCGCAAGCACTCCTTCTGGGTTAGGCTGGCATCTACCTGATCGGTCGCATCAGGAAGGGGAGCCGCCATGAGGCCAGCCTCCAGACTGTCATTCGGCGTGTGCGCTTTCGGCTTGGCTTTGAGCGTGACCGGAGCGGCATCCGCGCAGCCCGCCGTGCCGGCGCCTGTCGTCACCATCACCTACGAGGCGCCGAAGAACCCGGCGCATCAGCCCGTCCTCGATCTCCTGCGTGAAAAGCAGGCACTCGAGAAGGCGGCCGAATTCTACCGGCTTTTCCGGCTGCCGAGGCCATTGACGCTGAAGGCGAAGGGCTGCGACGGCGAGATCGATGCCTGGTTCGAGAATGACGAGATCACGATCTGCTACGAGTATGTCGCGTATGTCCTCGACATCGCGCGGGGTCCCAAGCGGCCCGATTGGGTGAGTGAGAACGATGCTCTTGTCGGGCCGGTCATCGACCTGTTTCTTCACGAAGGCGGGCACGCGATCTTCGACTATCTCAAGATTCCGGTGCTGGGGAATGAGGAGGACGCCGCCGATTTCGTTGCGTCCTACATGGAGCTCAACCTTTACAAGGCTGATGCCTACGGCCTGATCGCCGGCATCGTCTATTGCTACCTCAACGAGGCGGGCGTCCACAGCTTCAAGAAGCTCAAGCGGATGCCGGGCGGCCMGGTCGACGGGCAGACATTCGCCGATGCTCACAGCACTCCGCTGCAGCGCATGTACAACGTGCTTTGCCTCGCCTATGGCTCCGACCCCGTCCGCTACAAGGCGCTGGTCGACAAGGGCGTGCTGCCGGCCGAACGCGCCAGTGGCTGCAAGGTCGAATATGAACAGGTCGACCACGCCTTCAAGACGCTGCTCGTCCCGCATCTTGACCAGGCGGCGCTGGCCCGGCTGTATCCGCAGGTGAATTCCGCCGCGCCGAAATAGAGTGTCTGTCTGCAGAWGGTGAAGCCCGGCTTGGCTCTCGGGACCCTATCATCGGGCTCACCAGGCGCGCGGCCTCGCGCACCCGTCGCCGAGACATCGAGGGATAGAATTCAGGCAAGCAGAGCAAAGCAGGCAAGTATTGTGAGAAGAGAACGGCCAGTTGAACCGGCCGTTCTCTGACATATTGGCTTGGGGCGTCAGCCCTTGGTGACGATGGGCGTTGCCGCTGGCGCGGGCGGGGGTGCTTTGCCCTTGCCGTAATAGGCGCATCCGCCGACGCCAGACAACGCCACTGAAATAGCCAGGATCAGGAGTGTTTTCATTGCGCAGCCCTCGTTGAGTAGGTCCCCACCCCGTCATCATAGTACAGATTGGCGACTAAATCCCGATGAATCCTCGCCTCGAAGTTTATCCCGGCGCAAACTGATGGTGTGATCGTTGCCCTGACCATCGCAGCGCCGGGGCAGCAGGGCGGCAAATCGCGGAGCCATGGTCGAACCCCTGCCAGCCCGGCCTTCCTGCTCCGCTTCCGGCCCATGATGGTTCGAGAATGTTTCGATTTTTTTAGCATTTACAAAGAGCGTTGACTAAGCAACCATTCGCTCGGCCTGGGGAGGTGAAGTACGGTACAGAGGTTCTGGGATCATGCCGGACCGCTCGGTTGCGATCGTCGACGACCACCCCTTGTTGATGGAGGGGATCGGAGCACTGCTCAAACGATGGGGCGGTTTCGCGCTCACCGCGACCGGGAACATCGCGGAGGATATCGTCTCGATCGTCAGGACGCACCGCCCCGGTGAGATGATCGTCGATCTCAATATGGTGGGGGATGTCTTCCAGGCGATTGCGGACGCGCTGAAGATCGCTCCCGAGACAAAGATCATCGTGTTCACAGCCTCGACAAGCCCCGATGATGCGATCAGGGCCCTGGATGCCGGAGCAAGGGGCTATGTCCTGAAAGGCAGCCCCGGCGAGGATCTGTTCCAGGCGCTTCAGGCCGCGCAGCACGGCGATGTCTATGTCACACCCGCCTTCGCGACCAAGGTGATCGGTGCCTTGCAGGACAAGGCGGTCGAACGCCAGAAGGCGATCAGCAACAGGCTCAGCGTCCGCGAGGAGCAGATCGTCAAATTGCTGCTGCTTGGGAAACGCAACAGCGAGATTGCCCGCGAGCTGTCGCTCAGCGACAAGACCATCAAGGGCTACATGACCAACCTGATGGCCAAGCTGAACGTGCGCAACCGCCTCGAGGTGGTGCTCGCCGCGCAAAGGCTCTATCCGCCGATGACCATCGCGACGGTCACAAGGCTCCACTCCTAAGGGAAGCCTGATCTCATCTGCTTGCCCGAGATGATGGCGCCGACGGCCTGGACGATGCGCCAGCCGATCATCGCTCCGGCGCTGCCCGCGAATGCGCAACCGGCCGAGCCGATGACGAAGAGCACGAGGCCGATCGCCACCGGCCGGCACCGGCCATAGCGGTCGCTGATCGGGCCCCAGAACAGCTGGCCGAGGCTGAAGCCGGTCAGGAAACCCGAGACCGTGAGCTCGATCAGCCCGGTATCGGCGCGAAGAGCGCGTGCGCCATCTCCGGCAAGGCGGGCAGATAGAGGTCGGTCGAGATCGACGCGAAACCTATCAGCACGCTGAGCACGCCGAGCACCCGCCAGGGCTGGCCGGCCGCATCAGGGCGCGACCGGGCGGCGGCGCAGGCCAGCGCCTTGGCTTCGATGTCGTTGCTCATGGGCCAGTTCCGTACGGTTGACCTGCCGGCGCTCAAAGGCCGGTGGTCGCGAGCAATTGCGCGGGATAGCGCTCGCCCTCGATCGCGATCGCCGCCGCAGCCTGCTCGATCTCGGCAAGATCGGCGGCGGTGAGCTCGACCGCGACGGCGCCAAGGTTCTCCTCGAGGCGATGAAGCTTGGTCGTTCCGGGGATCGGCACGATCCAGGGCTTCTGGGCGAGCAGCCAGGCGAGCGCGATCTGCGCCGGCTTCGCGCCCTTCTCGGTGGCGATGCGCTGGAGGAGATCGACCAAGGCCTGGTTCTTCGCCATGGCTTCGGGAGTGAAACGCGGCAGGATGCTGCGGAAATCGCCCTCGCCGAGCTTGGTGTCCTTGCTCATCGCGCCGGTGAGAAAACCCTTGCCGAGCGGGCTGTAGGGCACGAGGCCGATGCCCAGTTCCTCGCAGGTTTCCAGGATGCCATTGCTCTCGACGCCGCGCGTCCACAGCGAATACTCGTTCTGCAGGGCGGTGATCGGCTGCACGGCATGGGCGCGGCGTGCTGTCTTCGCGCCGGGTTCGGAGAGCCCGAAATGCCTGACCTTGCCGGCCGCGATCAGGTCCTTGACGGCGCCGGCGACATCCTCGATCGGCACGCCGGGGGTCGACACGGTGCTGGTAGAACAGGTCGATGACATCGACGCCGAGCCGCTTGAGGGAGGCATCCGCGACCGCCTTGATCTGCGCGGGCCGGCTGTTCAGGCCGGACTGCTTGCCCTCGACGAAGTTGAAGCCGAACTTGGTGGCGATCACCACCTGGTCACGGACCGGTCGTAGYGCTTCCCCGACCATCTCCTCATTGGTGTAGGGGCCATAGACTTCGGCCGTATCGAAGAAGGTGACGCCGCGCTCCACCGCCTGGCGGATCAGCGTGACGCCCTCCTGCCTGCTGAGCCTGTTGGCATAGCCGAAATCCAGCCCCATGCAGCCATAACCGAGGGCCGACACCGCTAGGCCATTCTGTCCAAGAAGACGTGACTTCATCGCCTGTTCTCCGGGGTTCAAAGGGCGTTCTCTCGCCGTGCTGCCGAAGATAGGGGAGGCGCCATCGATCAATTAGACGGCATAGACCGCATGAAGTCATATCCGTAGTTCATGAGTAAGCCTGAGCCGTGGCGTGCTAAACTGGCGCGTTCGTCACGCGCCGTACCTTTCGGGAGCGGCGAGTGCGCCGCTGGTGGAKGTCTGCTCCGGGGCGAAACTCAAACCCAGATGGCCGCTCCGGCAATCTGCTGGGAGTGGCAGCTGGATTCGACACGGCGTCTCGCTCGGTGCGATCATTGCCCGCAACCGGGAGGGAACCATGCACGGCGGTCCCCATGGCCAAGAGGCCTTCATCAACACGCTGGCAGCGTCGCTGGCCGGTGCCGCGAGCCTCGCCAGGAACGCCCTGGTCGAGATCGCCATTCTGGGCGGGCCGGAGCGTCTCGATGCCCTGGAGCAGCGGTTTCTGAACGACGCCAAGAACGCAACGATTGAAGGCGTCTCCATCGAAGAGGATGCTCGTCTGCTCAACGATATCGTCGCGACGGTCGGGATGATCTTTGCGCAGGCTCGGGAGGCCGTGGCCGAGCGCCTTGGCGATCAGCCGCGGCGAGGCGGCGAGGGGCCGAACCCCAATGGCGGGGAGCCTTAGGGCGCCGGCCCGAAAAGCGGATTGCGGCTTTTGCGGGCAGCCGATGCAGAGGCAGAAGGCTGTCGCCTGCCACTGATCCTCGATATCTCCGGGG
>NZ_JBFTZN010000293.1:0-7225 GCF_056406775.1 Allobosea sp. P1_A7 | reverse complement strand
TTCAGCTCATCGACCAGCCCGTCCTTGGCGAAAACATCGCGCGGATCACGTCCCGCAAGCAACTGATCCAGTGTGTCCTTCTTGATGACCATGAGCGCCCTCCATCGGCGTCACTATGGCCCCGGACACAAAATACCGGACAGTCCCTGAGTGAGCTCGCTGTTACTTTTCCCGAGCAGCAACAGCTTGACGATCTGCTCCCCCGCAAAGTCCGTACATTCCTACAGGCTAAGCGCGCGCGAGCAGCCGCGCAGCACGTGGTCGCTCATTGCGGCCACTGCGGCCGGTCCATCGCGACGTTCTAGCGCGGCGATAATCCGCAGATGATCGCCCATCGCAATCGAAACCAGAGAATCCGTCATTAATCCGCGTTCCTGCCGGATCAGACTCAGCTTGAGCGAGTTAAGGCGATAGGCTTCCGAGATGATCCGATTTCCGAGCGAATCGACGATCACTGCGTGAAAGGCGCTGTCAACGTCCCGGGCGCGGGCCAGCATGTCGAATTCCGGTTTTCGGCCGTTTGCCCGCAGGCAATCCTGCTCCAGAATCTCCTCATGTTCGCGGCGCATCGCCAGGATGGCCTGGTCGGTTGCCGTCTCGATGAAGCTCGCCGTGGCTTCCTTTTCGATCATCAGCCGGTATTGGAAAGCGTCCTTGACCAAGTCGATGTCGACATAGGCGATCTGCATCCCGCGGCTCGGTACTACGTTGACCAGCCTTTCGCCTTCGAGGCGAGACACCAGTTCGCGGATCGTGCCGATCGGCAAGCCGGTCATGTCGACCAATTCGCGCTGCGAGAGAAATTGGCCGGGCCTGATCCGGTGGGCGAGCAGGTTCTTTACGAAGCTGTCGTAGGCCCGCTGGCGGGAGGATGCCTCGAAGACGACGGCGGGTAGATTTCTCACCATCGATCAGCCTTTCGTGGCACCGAGCATGGCCCCAAAGAACATCTGCTTCTGGACGATCCAGACAAAAATTAGCACCGGGACCATCTGCAGCGTTGCCGCAGCGAAGACCTCACCCCAGTTGGCAGTGCCTTCGCCGATGCCCGACAGCATGTCGGCCAGGACGACTGGGGCGGTTGCGGTGCGCGTCGTCGTTAGCACGAGCCCAAACATATAATCGTTCCAGGCGAACACAGCGACGACGATGGCGACTGTCAGAATACCCGGCCAGATCAGCGGCAGGATGATGCGTCGAAAGGCCTGAAAACGGCTGCAGCCGTCGAGAAAGGAGGCCTCCTCGATTTCCAGCGGAACGTTGTCGATGAAGGTCTTCAGGATCATCACCGCTAGGCTGACCTCGAAGGCCGCATAGACCAGGACCAGTCCGAGGCGGGAATCATCAAGGCCCACGCTTGAAAAGATCGGGAACAGCGGCACGGTGACGACCAGAGGCGGCAACATCTTCAGCGCAAGCAGGACCGCCGATGAGCGCCGCACGCCGAATTGCGGCAAGCGCGAGAAGGCGTAGGCGGCCGGAAGACTGACGGCCAGCACGAGTAGAATCGACCCGCCGGTCACAGCCGCGCTGTTGGCCAGACCCAGCATGAACTTGCTCCAGCGTTCGCCGAGACTGAAGAAATTCGCCAGCGTGGGCCAGAAAAGCAGGATCGGCCGATAASAGAAGATGTCCCGGTCGGGTTTCAGGGCCGAGAGCGCGACCACCAGGATCGGGACGACCGAGACGAACACGGCAATTCCGAGCACAATACGATCTATCCAGCCCAGCCTTGCACGCGACGACTCCATCTTAGTGTTCCCGATAAAGCCGGATGACCTGAATGCTGGCGGCAGCGGCCGTCAACAGCAGCATGAGCCAGGCGATGGCGGCGGCCCGTCCGAATTCCCAGTAGCTGAATCCTACCTTGTAGAGATAGATCGAGAGGATCTGCGTGGCCTCGAGCGGTCCGCCCTTCGTCAGTATCCAGACAGTCCCGAAAGCGCGCATGGTGATGATGACGCGGAAGACGGCGGCGATTAGCAACCCGGCCATCATCAAGGGAAGCGTGATGCTGAGGAAGCTCTGGAATGGGCTGGCACCATCGATCTCGGCCGCCTCGTAGATCTCCGGCGACAGCGCCGCCCGGATCGGAAACAGCAAGATGAGGACGTGGGGCATGCCGGCCCAGAATTCGATCAAGGCCACAACCGGAAGCGCGAGGGAATCCGAGGAAAGCCATTGCTGCCGGGGAAAGCCTAGAAGTTCGATGGCGTAGTTGATCGGGCCGACATTGAGATCGAGCAGATAGCTCCACATCGTCGCCGTGACCGCATGGCTCATGGCGATCGGAGCGACGAGACAGGCGATCACCAGCGCGCGAAAGCGCCTCACGCGCACGAGAATGCAGGCGAGCCAAAGTCCGATGGCGAGTTGGAGGCTGACGGCGATCGCGACGAAAACCGCCGTGCGCCAGGTCGAGGCCCAGAAATCGGCGGCGGCGAGGGTCGCGCGATAATTCTTCAGGCCGACGAAATTCGGAACACGGCCGACTGAATAATCTGTAAAACTGAGATAGAGCGCCCAGATTTCGGGCAAGACGATCACGGCGGTGACAAGCGCATAAAGCGGCATCACCAGCGACCAGTTGCGCAAGGGGGCGAGCTTGCTCGCTACGTGGCCTACCGCGCCGGGCTTCAACTCAACGCGCGTCCTGGCGGGCATCCCCGAGTGCTCCCGCCAGCAGAACCCGATCCTGGTAAGGTGCGCGCTGCAGTTCCCTCGGGTCTGGCGCCGGCGAACCCAGCGCCGAGAATTGCTCAAGCGCGCCTTCCCACAAGCGGATCCTGCCGTCCAAATCGCTGAAGGCGACGGCGATACCTATTGGAGTCGCGATCATGTCGGGTGTGACGGCACCATTGAGGTCGTGGCTAAGGATCAGGAAACGGGTCTCCTTTGCGGGCGCTTTGACAAACGCTATCAAGTGCGCGCCGTTCGCGCGCGCCGCCCCGTCGGCGCGGTAAAGCTGAATCTCGTGGCCGTCCAGGATGCGCGCGACCAGTGTTGTCTGGAACGTTCGGCAATCGCTGCGTACGGCGCTAGCCCCAGTCGGGGAGATAGCAATGACGGTCAACTGATCGTCCATGGCTATGCTGCCGCCATCGAGACTCTCGCTCCGCTCAAGCGTCGAGGCGGTAGTTAAACCCGGTTCCGGCAGAAGCTGTAAGGACAAAGGCGCGCGGTCAGAGGCGAGGGCGACCTCACCGCGAAAGGCCATGAGCCGGCCGCCGCCATCGGAGAGCTGCATGTCGAGCAGCCCGTCGCCTGTACTAGCAAATCTGACCAGTCGCGCGGGCCCGGCCAACTGCGTCACGGCAACGGTCGACCAGTGGCGGTGGAAGCGCAGGGAGATCGTGAGTTTCCCGCTGCGCTGGAGGCAGGCGAGATAGGTCCGGCCGTTCCGAGCGCGAACCAGTTTCAGCTCGGCCTCGCCTTCCGCCACGAGGCCGGTGTCTTCGTCGATCAGGCGCAGACAACGGAGATAGTCGCCGTAGGTTGACAGATCGAGACTTTGGCCGCCTGCCTCGATGTCCCGGCGTAGAGTCTTGATGTCGATCCGCTCGATATCGCCGCCGTGCGCTGCGGCGAGCGCTGCCGCTTTACCCGCGCCGAAGCCCATCTGGGCGCATGTCGTCATCGCCCGGTAGGAGCTCAGCGCCAGTTGCTCGCCCGACAGGGAACGCCCGGGGCAAAGAACATTGCTCGCGCCCTGCGGGATCATCGCGCCGAGCGGGATGTGATAAGGTTCGACCATGTCGGTGACGCCCGTTCCTGCACGCCGCTCCGTCGCCGGCCAATGGAAGTCGAGGTGATAGGTGCCGACGGCGACAGCGTCGTCGAACACCGCGCCGCTGCGGACATCCGCATCCGTCAAGGTCGCTTTGCCGATGATGCGCCGGCCTTCGCGTTGGCCGATGCTGCGAGCAGTATGAGCCAGCGTATATGTGGCGAGCGGCGCGCCACCATTGATGGTGTGTCGGCCGCCATAGCCTCGCGTCTGAAGATAATAGACTAGGCCCATCATCTGTCGGCGCGCATGGATTTCAGCCTTCGACAGGCTGAAGCCATCAGCCGCATCGAAGCCGACGACTTTCATCTTCACCTCGACCCGGCCATCGGCAAAGCCGTGCAAGGACGTCATAGGCAGCTCGTCGTCTCTCTCCCAACTCGGGCAGCCCTCCGGCAGCAGCGGGCGCACCAGTTGGTGGGTGTTCCAGAGGGTGAAATAGAGGCTCATCGGCAATTGTTCGCGCGCGCCAAGATGCGTGACAGGACAGCCGAGGGCTGAGGCAATCACCGCATTACCGGTCGCATCGATCACAACTCGGGGGCTGACGCGCACGAGGGTCGGCCCACATCGCACCAGAACTTCGGTGACGCTCCCATTCTCAGCCTTGGCATCAAGCGCTGCGGCATGCAGCCAAGTCTCAATCCCGGCCTCGTCGAGCATGCATTGCAAGGCGAAGCCGCAGGATTCGAGATCATAGGCGCGGCGGTCGTCATTGCTGCGATAGGGCTCGATCTTGCCGGCGCGGGTGAGGCGCGCCACCAGATCCGCGAAGATGTAATTGACCCGGGCGGTGTCACCGACAAAGCCGGCGACACCGCCTGCGGTGCCCTGGCCGCCTAGAATATTGCTGGGTTCGACGATGGCGACGCTCAGGTGCGGCGTCTTGGCCGCCAATGCGGCGAAGACACCGGACATCCCGCCGCCGAGCACGAGCACGTCGACATCGCGCAAAACGATGTCGCGGCTCGAGAGCGCATAGGGCGCGTTCATTCCCGGACCCACCCCTGAATTTATCGCCGCGCTGCGACGAGAGGTTGGATTTGCGCGTGCGCATCAGTCATGGCGGCCTGTGCTGACTTGCGGCCCATCATGGCGGCGACAGCCTCCTTGACGAAGATGTCGCGTACCTGATTGGCACCTTCGAACACCGGCAGCGGGGAGGCGCCGTTCGCGAGTGCGGCGGCCGAAGCGGCACTATAGGGGGCGGCCGCGACAAAGGCCGGATTGGCGAGTGTCTCGGGATCGACCGGACCATTGCCATTCTGGGCCATTCGCAACTGCACGGCAGGCGAGGCGAGGTAGCGAATGAATGTCCAGGCGGCTTCACGCCCCTCGGCCCGGCCGTTGGCCGGGAATGCTGCCCCCCAGAATGCCATCTTGGCCGGAGCGAAGCTGCCTTCGGCCGATCCGGGGATTGCGAAGAAGCCAACCTTGCCGGCCACGCGGGACGAGGCCGGATCGTTGAAGCGGTTGTAATAGTTGTCGCCGAACAGCGACATTGCAGCCAGGCCCTCGCGCATCATCGTCTGGACGGAGGTGGCGTCCATCGAAGCGAAGTTCGGCGGCAGCGCGCCGCGCTCAACCAGCGTCCTCAACCGTTCGATCGCCTTGATGGTCTTCGGTTCGGTGACCTTTACTTCGTGATCATCCGTCAGAACATTGCCGCCCATAGCCTTGACGGTCGTAATGATGTCTTCTTCGGGCTTGATGGCTAGGCCATAGACCGAGGCGCCGTCCGCGCGCTTGTGCGAGGCCTTCTCGGCGGCAGCTAGGAAATCTTCGAAGGTCTTGGGCGCGGTAATGCCACGCTCCTCGAAGATCTGCTTATTGTAGTGGATGATCTGAGGATTCGAGCGGATCGGCACCGCGCGGAGATCGCCGTCAAGCTGGTAAGCGGCGAGCATGGACGGGAATATCTTGGCGAGTTCGAGCGCCTGGGCCTGCCGCTCCTTCAGCGAAACCAACTTTTCCAGAACGTCGCGTGAGGGCCAACTGCTCTCGATCATCACGACGTCGAACTGCGATGTACCAGATGACAGGGTCCGGAGCAGGTTCTGCTGCATCTGCGGCCACGGCACCGTTTCCCAGACGATCTTGAACCCGGTCTCGCGCTCGAAAGCCGCCTGGAGATTGGTTTCGGGCCTGTTAGGTGTGCCCTGAAACGCCGTTTGATGGGCTGAGTTCGCGAAGACCCGGATCGGCACCTGGGCTGCGGCCTCGCTCAGCCCGGCCAGTCCGAGCAGCGCACCGATGATGAGATGTGTTTTCATTCGATCCTCCCGAAAGGAAGGATTACAGACGCTGCAGCAAGATACAACTGACATGTTATTAGCATTTCGGCACGTTCGAGCTTGGGCAAACCGTGTCAGGAGTCGGAACACTGCGCCCGTCGAAGCTGCGCTTTCCTCATTAGGAGGCAGAACAAGAGCTGCTCGAAATAGCCCCACCCTGCCACGTGCGGCGCAGTTCTTGGTTGGGGCATGGCTTCGAGCGGATAGTGACGTATTCGCCACCGGCGGGCCCGATGAATCGCCCCCTTCGCGATTGTACGACCGGTCGGCTGACAAATCGAACGGGGCGCGCAGGCAAAAGGGTGATTAGCCGACCCGATTCAGGGCATGACTTTCGCGAGGAACCGAATTCGGTCGACCAAGACATGGGTTGGCGTGCGAACCCGATGACGACCCGTTCAGGCCCTGACGCCCGCCGGCAGTTAACGTGCCAATGCCAGCTGGACTCGAATCACTCCCCCCAACGCATGCGGTTGAGGAACAGATTTTCGTTCGGCGCCGGGGTGAACTGCAGCGGCTTGGCGGCGCCATAGCCGATGACGGTCTGGTAAAGCGGCACGACCGAGGCCATCAAGGTAACCGATCTGCACCGCAGGCTCGAGGCACTCGACGAAGGGGGAGCATGACAAAGCCCAGCAGTTCGCAGCGCAGTTTCATTATCGCAGCGGCGTGAAACGGCACGAACCCCCAAATTCCATGGCGCCGCGGGAATTTGCAACAGAACCATGCCGCTGTTCTGCGGCACTATGTCGTGTCACTTCGCTGACGGCGGATGAAGTCGGGTATCGAGCGCGAACGACTCCTGAACTCGGCGCGCATAGCCCGGCCTGGCGGCCGTGAAGAGCAAATTCCAGCTATGGGTTGAAACCACACTCGGAACAACGACAAATGCATGCCGCCGTAGCAGATCGTCGCCAAAAACCTGCTGGCCGGCACTTGGGATGCCAGGGCGCAGCCAATTCGGATTCGGTACCCGATCCGGCGTGACGATATGGACTGCAGCAATGTCTGAAATAACGGCCGCCGTCATCACATGGGGAACGGTGTCTAGCACCCAGAAGCCCTTGTGGACGGCAACTTCGAGAATGGCCGTCGCAGGATCGAGCGCGCAATATACCGCACGCACTCCGGCGCTATTCCATCG